>NZ_CBAUBA010000005.1:0-101377 GCF_964796385.1 Aquirufa sp.
TTTTAAAATTTGGGCTTTTAGGTCTTCAATATCAGCAGAAATCGTATTGACCGAGTTAACTGCGATGTCATATTCCCGCTGGGAAATCGCTTCTTTTTGTAAAAGTACTTTTTGGCGCGCCTCATTATCCTCGGCTAATTTTTTATTGAAACCTAATTTGCGCAAACGGGCTTGTAAATCGTCGTCGTTGATACGGAATAATACCGTTCCTTTTCTGACGGCATCGCCTTCTTTGATATTGAGTAATATAATTCTTCCGGCGATTTCTGAACGCACTTCTACCTCTTCGTTCGCCAATATTGATCCCGTCGAGCTAATTAAATCGTCTAATCGGGTAGATTTGACCACTGTAACGACAACGGCAGTTTTCCCTCCTTTCCCATTTTTGTCTTTTTTGGCATCCTGCGTTTTCTCTTTGCTAAACGTTTTTTTGATTTTTGGATAAAAGGCAAGTCCTAAAACTAGCGCTAAGATCAAAACTCCAAGGATCGATTTTGTTACTTTATTCATGGTTTAATGGTCAACGGTTTAAATCAATTTTAAAATTACTGAGTGTAGCTAACTGCGCTATCCTCAATTGTAGGTTTATTCTTTCTTTCCTTGATTAAGCCAAGGTAAAATTTGCTCATTTTGTATTTGATTCATCACAAAATGGCTTTGAGCGTTACCGATATTCTTGATGCTGGCTAATTTATGTAAAATAAAATTTCGGTATTCATCCATGTCGGAAACCACGATTTTCAACAAAAAATCACTGTGTCCCGAAACACAATAACATTCTTGTACTTCTAAAAGTGACATGACATCCGTTTCAAATTGCTTGAGGTAATCAGCCGCGTGTTCTTTTAAGGAGATATCGCAAAATACGGTCAATGATTTACCTAATTTATTTGGATTAATCATCGCACGGTAACCAGTAATGACACCCTCTTTTTCCATCCGTTTTATACGCTCATGAATAGGTGTTGCACTCATTCCAAGCCTAGTCGCCATTTCCTTATTGGACAAGAATGCGTCCTCATGTAGAAATGCCAAAATTTGTTTATCAATATCGTCTATCTTGGCCATTGTTATAGTGGGCTAGGGACTAATGATGCGCCGACGGAAACGACACCTTTGAGTGTATCAGTTCGCATATACTGCTCCAAAGCTACGCGGTATTTTCCGCGACGTGGAAATTTCAAACCCTTTAGAATAGTATATGAGTGGCTGTACATATCCCCTAAACCGCCGCCTTTTGGCTTGCCTGTTTTGGGATCATAGAGTATCGCTTCAGCAAAAGCTTTTTTCCAAACTCCTTGTTGTTCTTGGATAACCCAACAATTAAAATATAAATTATAAAACGGGTACTCATTTGATTGCCGAATCGCGACGCGTAAATCGTAGACGGTTACGGTGTCTTTAATTTCGAAAGGAAAAACGATTTGTTTTTTCTGCACCCAGCCATTTTCTACCAAGGATTCAGTTCGGTCAAAAACGGCGTCCGACTGACAAGAGCTGCTCAGGAGACTTATCAATACCATAACCCATAAAATACTAGAGGTTATTTTCATGTCGTTTTAGGCTGATGGGGCTTCAGGAGATCCCCCTTCACGTGGTGGTCTTGGCTTAAATTTCTTCTTAAATTTCTTTTTGAAGGGTTTGGGTTGGCCCGTTGCATCTGTCAAACCACCTTCTGCTGTCGGATTTGCATTCACGTTCGGTTGAGTTGTTGCATCTGGGCGTGGTCCCCGATTATCCGGTCTTGGGCCACGCTCAGGGCGTGGGCCTCTATTTTCAAATCGGTCACGGCCTCCGCGATTGCCCCCTTTTCCGCCTCCAGAACTTGGTTTTTTACCACCGTATTTTTTGTCCATCCGCTCTAAATCCGAATTTAATTCGGATAAGGTTGGCTTTTCAACTACCGGGGCATCTGGATTTAAGTCACTAAATGACTCAGGAATGATTCCTTTTTTATTGAGATCAATGATTTCTTTAACGCGGTCACAGCTAACAGGTATCCAGATTGCTTCTTCTCCCACAATCCCAAACCACATCATGCGCTTGAAAATATCTGTTTTTTGTAAAACAGCTTCCCCTTTTTTAGTTTTTAATCGGCCTTCAATTGTTGGGATGCTTTTCAGTGCATCCATATACGTCTCTAATTCGTAATTTAAACAACATTTTAGGCGACCGCATTGGCCACTTAATTTAACAGGGTTAAGCGATAAATTTTGATAACGCGCCGCTGAAGTAGTTACATTTTTAAAGTCGGTCAGCCATGTCGAACAACATAACTCACGCCCACAGACACCAATACCACCCAAGCGGCCTGCCTCTTGTCGCGAAGAAATTTGTTTCATTTCTACGCGCACTTTAAATTCCGTTGCTAATAATTTAATTAATTCACGAAAATCGACGCGATCCTCCGACGAATAATAAAAGATGGCTTTCGTTCCGTCCGATTGAAATTCAACATCCGAAAGCTTCATATTTAATTTAAGATCCCCAATGATTTGTCGGCCCCGATACATCGTAGGCATATCCCGCGCTATCATTTGGTTATGTTTTTCAAGATCTTTATCGCTAGCGATACGGATGATATTTTTCAAATTATCATCGTCTTTAATTGACTTTTTCATCAATTGCAGGCGTACTAATTCGCCTTGCAGGGAAACAACTCCCATGTGAATTCCTGAGGAGGACTCAACCATGACACCATCACCTGTGTGTAGCATCAGCCCATTTGAATTCCGGAAATATTCTTTACGACCTCCTTTGAATTTGATTTCGACGATATGAAAACGCTGAAATTGAGGGATATCCAAGTCGGACAGCCAATCAAAAACATTCATCTTATTACACCCACCTGTGCCGCAACCGCCATTACTTTGGCAGCCCGAAACTTCTCCTTCTACACTTTTGGATCCACAAGATCCCGTTGAACACGATTTACATGCCATATGCTATTGATTCCATCGATCGCTTATCCTTTATAACGTAGGATGTCGAGACCAATATCTCTTCTAAAGTTTTTACCTTCAAATTGGACCGATTGGGCCGCCCTTTGAGACTTTTGTATCGCCTTCTCCAGGGTATTTGAAGTTGCTGTGAGTGCAATAACCCGCCCCCCACTAGTCAAAATTTGTCCATTTTCTTCTCGCGTTCCCGCTTGGAAGACAATTGCATCTGCTACTAAATCCAATCCGCTAATTACGTCTCCCTTCCGATATTCTTCTGGGTAGCCTTCAGCGACAACCATTGTCGTAACGGCAAATTGCTCCGAGATTTCAATTTTCTCTTCGTGCAAAGTGCCACGTGCAGCTGCAAGTAGCAAAGATAAGAAATCCGATTCGATTCTAGGTAAGACTACCTCGGTTTCAGGATCACCCATCCTTGCATTGTATTCAATCACATAGGGTTCCCCTTCGTGATTCATTAAACCAATAAATATAAATCCCTTATACGGAATACCTTCTTTTTTCAATCCAGCAAGCGTCGGTTTAATCACTTTTTGATCTACGGCACTCATGAACTTGGCCGTTGCAAATGGTACGGGCGAAACAGCGCCCATTCCACCCGTATTCAATCCTTCATCATTTTCACGAATCCGCTTATAATCCTTCGCTTCCGGTAAGACCACATAATTTTCGCCATCTGTCAAAACAAATACAGACATTTCAATACCACGCAAAAATTGCTCAATGACTACTTTTTCGGATGCCGCACCAAACTTTGCGTCTAACAACATCTCTTTCAACGAGCTTTGCGCCTCCGCTAATGTTTGGGCGATAATCACCCCTTTTCCAGCAGCGAGCCCATCGGCCTTCAATACGATTGGTAAGGATTCGTTTTCTAAATAGACTAAACCAGCTTCAATAGTATCTTTTGTGAATGTTTCCGAAGCGGCCGTAGGGACGCCATACGTATGCATGAATTTTTTTGAAAAATCCTTGCTTCCCTCCAATTGTGCACCTGCCGCGCCTGGACCTACAATCCCCACATGCGTTAAATCGGCATGTGATTCGATATAATCTCGAACTCCTTTTACAAGGGGTTCCTCAGGCCCTACAACCACTAATTCAATTTGATTTTCGCGGATTGCCTGAACAATACCCGCTAAATCAGCGACGCCTACAGGTAAATTTGTGCCAAAAGTGGCTGTGCCCGGATTACCCGGAGCAAAAAATAAATTACTAAGTAATGGGCTTTGGGAAACCTTCCATGCAAATGCGTGCTCACGACCTCCCGAACCGATAATTAAAACATTCATAAATCTAATTGGCTAATTCACTCAAAAACTTAATGCGCATCAAACGCAATTCTTCTTCACTCACATCTTCAATATTACATTCATCCAGAGCCTGTGCGATGTTATCGGTGTCTGCCGATAAGAAATAGTCGAATATTTCGTCTTGTTTATCCGGTTCAATTACTTGATTGATAAAATAATCCAAGTTCAATTTGGTTCCTGAATAACAAATAGCCTCAATCTCTTCAATCAATTCCGACATGTTTAATTCTTTCTGCTCGGCAATTAAATCTAAATCAATCTTGCGATCAACCTGTTGAATGATGTAAATTTTGATTTTTGATTTATTGACCGTCGACTTGACCACCACTTCTTTAGCAGTTTCAATTTCGTTTTCATCCACATAACGAATGATCGTATCTATAAACTGCTTTCCAAATTTGACTACTTTACCCATTCCCACACCAGTAATCTGCGCCATTTCCTCCTGATTTGTCGGGTAGGTAGTCGCCATTTCCTCTAGTGATGGGTCTTGGAAAATTACATATGGAGGAAGGTTTTTCTCCTTCGCTACTTTTTTACGTAAGTTTTTTAATATTTCAAATAATGCATTATCATACGCTTTTGCGCCCAATGCCGCATTTTCTTCCTCATTTTCAGCCGTTATCGCCTCTTGCTCATAATCATGATCACGCGCAAACGTTAATGGATACGAATCTTTTACGTAGGCCGCTGATTTTTCATTAAGCTTTAAGACCCCATAATTTTCTACGTCCTTAGCAAGTAAGTCATAGATGACCATTTGTTTTATAAACGAGATCCAAGGTGATTTTTGGCTCTCCGGATTTGGCTCTCTTTTTGTTTTCTTTAGTAGCTTTGGTTTTTTCGGCGCGTCGTCATCTCCGTCTTCATCATCTTCGTCATCCTCGTCATCCTCCGGTTCAATAACATTCCAAGGTGCTATTGCCCCAATCCCAAAGCAACTCAGTTTTTCATGCTCGTAACTTTGGGTATATTGATTGCTTTTCCCTTCCAATACATCCGCTAAATGCTCTGCATCAAACCTTTCCCCCGTTTGTTTCACGGCATCTAATACCCAATGAACTTCCTTTTCTACCTTAAATGTGGCCGTTGGGTGCTTGCAATTATCGCAGAAACCACAATTTTCAGCCATGTGCTCGCCAAAATAGCTGAGTAATTGCTTGCGCCGACAAACCCCCAAATTGGCATAATAGACCATTTCACTCAAGAGTAATTTGGCATTTTCCTTTTCGGAAACGGCTTTGTCTTTATTGAATTTATCAAGCTTCAGTATATCGTCGTAGGTATAAAACAAGATACATGTGCCATCTAGGCCATCGCGTCCTGCTCGACCTGTTTCTTGATAATATCCTTCCAGCGATTTAGGCGCATCATAGTGAATGACAAAACGCACATCCGGCTTGTCGATGCCCATTCCAAAGGCTATCGTCGCCACCATCACGTCTACTTCCTCATTCAAAAATGCCTCTTGATTGCTTATACGAACCTGCGGATCTAAGCCGGCATGGTAGGGAAGGGCGTTTATCCCATTCACCAAAAGCAGGTCAGAAATTTCCTCCACACGCTTTCTGCTTAAACAATAGATGATACCGGCTTTTCCGGAATGACCTTTAATGAAGCGGATCAGTTGTTTGTCAATATCCTTCTTAGATCGAATTTCATAGTAAAGATTCTTCCGATTAAAGGACGTTTTAAAAACTGTCGCATCTTCTAAATTTAATGTTTTTTGGATGTCTTGTTGGACCTTCGGAGTCGCCGTCGCCGTTAACGCAATAATTGGTAATTTTGCATTTATATTCTCAATGATCGTTCGGATCTTACGGTATTCGGGTCGGAAATCATGGCCCCATTCGGAGATGCAATGCGCTTCATCGATCGCCACGAATGAAATATTGGCTTGTTGGAGGAAATTCAAATTCTCCTGCTTATTCAATGACTCAGGCGCGATGTACAATAATTTGACGACACCACTAATCACTTCTGCTTTGACGCGATTGATTTCGGCCCGACTTAATGAAGAGTTTAAAAATTGAGCATTGATGCCAAATGCAAGCATTTGGTCTACTTGATTTTTCATCAACGCAATCAAAGGAGAGATGACTATTGCTGTGCCTGGCATGATGATTGCAGGCAATTGGTAGCACAGTGATTTGCCGGCGCCTGTAGGCATTAAAACAAAACTATGGTTTCCTGCAATTGTATTTTGGATTATCGCCTCTTGCTCGCCTCGAAACTGACTAAAGCCAAATGTCTTTTTTAGTTGCTCTTTTAAAACATTAGGTGAAATGGGATTGGTCATACGATTGATCGTGGCGTTTGTGTTTTGTTACTTGGCGGAATTCTTTTTGATTGTCTTATCTTTGAACCCTTATAATCCTTACTAACATTGAAATTAAGCAAAAATATTCAATCCACAGCAAAAAAAGTTTTAACGCAAGAAGCGAAGGCCATTTTATACGTAAGTCAAGCAATCGATTCCGAATTTGAAGCCTGTGTTGAACATTTGCTAGATCGCCCGGGCAGGATTGTATTTACGGGAATTGGTAAATCTGCCATTATTGCTCAGAAGATTGTTGCCACAATGAATTCAACGGGGACGCCCGCTTTGTTTATGCATGCGGCCGATGCCATTCATGGTGATTTAGGAATGATTCAATCGGGCGATTCTGTGATTTGCATCTCCAAATCCGGTGATACCCCTGAAATCAAAGTGCTCGTGCCCTTAATTAAACGGTTAGGCGTTTCATTAATTGCTATGGTTTCGAATAGAGAGTCGTATTTGGGGCAGCAGGCAAACTATATTTTACATGCGTTCGTAGAACAAGAGGCGGACGAAATGAATTTGGCGCCTACAACATCGACGACCGTAGCCTTGGCCCTTGGTGATGCCTTAGCCGTTTGCTTGTTGGAATGCAAGGGGTTTACCGCTCAGGATTTTGCCAAATACCATCCCGGCGGTGCCTTGGGAAAGCGGATGTATTTGAAGGTTTCTGATTTATATCCTCAGCATGATTTTCCTTCCATTGTGCCTGCGGCAACTATTAAAGAGGCAATTCACGAGATTAGTTCGAAGCGGCTTGGGGCCACCGCTGTAGTAGAGGGCGGTGAATTATTGGGGATTATTACGGATGGCGATGTGCGCCGTATGTTAGAAATGCAGGCCGACTGGTCAGCCATTCAGGTCATCGATATGATGAATCGAACCCCAAAAACCATTGATTCAGACGCTTATGCGACGGAGGCATTGGCGATTATGCAATCCTTAAATATTACGCAATTGATTGTGCTTGCAAATAAAAAGGCCGTGGGATTTGTCCATATCCACGACCTTTTAAAAGAGGGAATCGTCTAAATTAGCGCATGCGGTTCGAAGACTGCACGAGCATTTCGTCCTTCCGAATTAACCGATTCGCAATCATATTTGCTAGTAGCGCGACCACCATCGCGTAAAATCCATAGCCATATTTTCCTTGAATTTCCGGTTCAAACGTAGGCATCGCCTCTTTAAATATCACCCAAAAAGCATAGGCCATCGCGCCTGCAAGTAGTAGTGAATTGACTAAGCCCAACATCATTTGGCGGACACGATTTTTAAATGAAAAAATCGTTACTAAGGTGATGATGGTGGATAAGGTGATTAAAATCGCAATCGCGATCGTCGGGTGTGTTGCAGTAGTTTGTTCCCCTTGCGATACTGTCCATTCATTGAAGAAAAGGGTTGCTTTTTGGCCTGATGCACCTATTTTGCTCCATATTGGCCAGCCCGTCGATGTGGCAAGGCTATTGGCAAAAATTACTAAGGCTAATAAAAGGGATTGTGGTCTCTGAATCATACGTATTAAGAATTTGATGCAAAATTAAGCATTTTCTTGAAATAGCTTGGCTGCGATTTTTGCTGAGCTGAGGCATAAAGGAATCCCGCCTCCTGGATGGACACTTCCGCCAATCCAATAGAGGTTTTTGATGCTCGGTCGGTAATTAGGATGCCGTAAAAACGCCGCAAATTTATTGTTGGACGCATTTCCGTACAAGGCACCACCTGAAGAGGAGGTGCGCGTTTCGATACGGCGGGGATCCAGGTAGTCCTCAGAAACAATGTGTTTTTCAAGATCCACCCCTAAAATTTGGCTAATTTTTGCGATTACATTTTTACGTGTTTCAGCGACTAGATTGTCCCAATCTTGCCCGCTATTTGCTGGGGCATTCATCAATACAAACCAGTTCTCACAACCTGTAGGCGCATCTTTTGAAGCTACTTTACTCGAAATATTGACGTAGGCCGTTGGGTCTTCGTCCATCGTTTGCGATTTAAATATTGCGTCAAATTCCCGTTTGTAATTTTCTGCAAAAAAGATGTTATGCACACCTAGTTCATCGAATGTGCGGTTTACCCCCCAATAAAAAATAATTCCTGAGCTTGATTTTGGCTGATTTAGTAATTTTTTCGGTTTGGGGATTTCAGGTAATAATCGATCATATGTGGGACGAATATCCGCATTGCTAGCCACGTAGTCAAAATCATAAGTTCCTTTTGTTGTATCCAACCCGGTAACTTGATTACCAGCACATCGAATGTTGGTCACCGGTTCTTCCAAGTGGAATTCAACGCCTAAATCTTTTGCCAAGCGGGTTAAAGATCTAGGTATTTCAATCATGCCGCCTGATGGAAAATACGCACCCAAATTGTACTCTAAATGTGGAATAATGGATAAAGTGGCCGGTGTTTGATAGGGGTCAGACCCATTATAGGTAGCATATCGATCAAATAACTGGGCTGTTTTGGGGTTTAAAAATCTACTTTGATGATGCGTGTGCATGGTCTCGAATAGACCGAGGCGGTGTAAATTGGTATAACCCGTTAGTGCTTTTTTACCTGTCCAGGTAGCTAATTTATGCAAGGAGTTGTCTAGAAAAAGATCACTTACGATGTTGTATTTTATTCCTGCCTCCGCGATATAATTACGAATGTTGGTGGCTGATTCTCCAAGTACTTCGGCGATTTCTTTAGAAGTTTTATCAGGATCTTGATGTGTATTCAGGCGCGTGCCATCTTCCCAGAAGTACCGACAAATTTCCGGCAGACGTTCATATTGAAAGTAATCGCGCGGATTTTTTCCTGCAAGGGTGAACAATTCATCGACGAGTTGGGGTAATGTAAATAACGACGGTCCTGCATCGAATCGATAGCCATCGAGCGTGATTTCGGCTAATTTTCCGCCAGGATGGGCATTAGCATCAAACACGTGAACTTGTTGGCCCAAGCATGCCATTCGAATCGCAAAAGCGATACCTCCAATTCCTGATCCTACGATTCCGATTTGTGCCACTGATTAATTTTTAAAGCTCTAAATTAACTAAATAAGAATAAACGGGTAAATGTTTTACACTCCATTTCATTTTCTGTAATTTTGCACGAATTTTTAATTTAAAATATGCTACGTACACACACGAACGGCGAATTGCGCATGGGCCATGTAGGTCAAACGGTCACTTTATGTGGTTGGATACAAAAGACGCGCGACAAAGGAGGGATGATTTGGGTTGATTTACGTGACCGGTATGGGATTACGCAATTGATGCTAGAGGAGGGGAAATCGACTCCAGAGGCGTTACAAATCGCCCGTAGTTTAGGCCGTGAATTTGTTGTGGAGGCGATAGGTGTGGTTGTAGAACGTTTGGCAAAAAATGACAAAATGCCCACGGGCGACATTGAGATAAAGGTGACGGGCATTCGGGTATTAAATCCAGCCAAATTGCCACCTTTTTTGATTGAGGATGAAACGGATGGAGGGGATGATATCCGCATGAAATACCGGTATTTAGACTTGCGTCGTAATCCGATTCGTGCAAGTTTGCAATTGCGTCACCACGTGGGTCGCGAAGTGCGTAATTACTTAGATAAGCAAGATTTTATTGAGGTTGAAACGCCTGTATTAATCAAATCCACTCCGGAGGGAGCGCGTGATTTTGTCGTGCCTTCGCGCATGAATCCAGGTGAATTTTATGCCTTACCACAATCTCCACAAACATTTAAGCAATTATTGATGGTTTCCGGTTTCGACCGTTACTACCAAATTGTGAAGTGTTTTCGGGATGAGGATTTACGCGCAGATCGCCAGCCTGAGTTTACTCAAATCGACTGCGAAATGTCATTTGTGGAGCAAGAAGATATCCTGAATATGTTTGAGGGATTGATTCGTCATTTGTTCCAAAATGTGAAAGGCTTCGACATCGGCCAAGTGCCACGTATGACCTATGCGGATGCGATGAAATATTACGGTTCGGATAAGCCGGATATTCGATTTGATATGAAGTTTGTGGAATTGAAAGGCGAAGGCGTGGATTTAACGTCTGGCAAAGATTTTCAAGTTTTTGATGCAGCGAACACGGTAGTTGGTATTTGTGCCAAAGGAGCTGCTGAGTATACGCGCAAGCAATTAGATGAATTAACCGATTTTGTTCGTCGGCCGCAAATCGGGGCCAAAGGCTTGATTTATGCGCGTGTTCAACCGGATGGTGTAGTTAAATCGTCGGTGGATAAATTTTATTCAGAAGCAGATTTAGCGACTTGGGCTACGGCCTTTAACGCAGAGCCAGGTGACTTAATTTTGGTGCTTTCAGGGGAAGGTGACAAGGTGCGCAAGCAATTGAACGAATTACGTTTAGAAATGGGAACGCGTATGGGATTACGTGATCCGAATAATTACAAAGTTCACTGGGTAGTTGATTTCCCACTATTAGAGTACGGCGAGGAGGAAGATCGCTGGTTTGCGATGCACCATCCATTTACTAGCCCTAAACCAGAGGATATTCCGTTGATGTTAGCCGGGGAATTCGCAAAAGTTCGTGCGAATGCATATGATTTAGTCGTGAATGGCGTGGAAGTAGGAGGAGGGTCGATTCGTATTTTCCAAAAAGACCTGCAATCGAAAATGTTTGAAGTTCTTGGATTCACTCCGGAGGAAGCGCAAGCACAATTCGGGTTCTTATTAGATGCCTTTGAATATGGGGCGCCGCCGCACGGTGGATTGGCTTTTGGATTTGATCGCCTTTGCTCGTTATTTGGTGGTACGGATTCAATTCGGGATTACATTGCCTTCCCTAAGAATAACGCGGGACGCGACGTGATGATCGATTCTCCTTCTCCATTGGCGCAAGCACAGTTGGATGAATTGAAGATTAAGACCACGGTTTAGATTAGTGAATATAATGAAAGAGGGGGCCGCGCAGCGGCCCCCTCTTTTTTTTTAGAAATCGTAATGAAATACAGGGCTTGTCCACTCCCCGGCATTGATGTTAATTACTTCTTTAATTTCGCCGTGTTGAATATCGAATACCCAGCCGTGAAGATGTGGTTGTTTTCGATTCTTCCACGCTTTTTGAACAATTGTCGTCTTGGCTAAATTTTGAATTTGCTCCGCAACATTCATTTCAACTAGTTTGTTGAACCGTCCTTGCTCATCTTGAATATTTTGTAATTCATCATAGTTTTTTTCATACACCTCTTTGATGTTGCGCAGCCATTTGTTAATCAAGCCAAAATCTTGGTTTGTCATTGCTGCCTTCACCCCACCACAATTATAATGGCCACAAACAATGATGTGTTTTACTTCCAGTACTTCGACGGCGTATTGAAGCACCGACAATAAATTAATGTCCGTATGGACGACCATGTTGGCCACATTCCGGTGAACAAAAATGTCACCTGGCTCTGCATGCGTAATTTCCTCTGCGGGTACGCGGCTATCAGCACAACCGATCCAAAGGAAAAGAGGGGTTTGGGTTTTCGACAAATTGTCAAAATAGGTCGGGTCTAATTCTAGTCTTTCGCTAGCCCAAGCCTTGTTACTCAGTAGTAATTTTTTGTATTCTTTCATGATTATTTCTTTTTTAAATCTGCCTCAATGCCTCTTTCGTGAGCTGTGGCGATAAATTCTTGAATAAGTAAATTAATGTCGTGATCCATGAAATGCACTTTTGAAATATCAATAAACACTTCAGAACCCGTTGGAATCCTCCGAAGCGCTTCTTTTAAGGCCATTTTGTGTAAAAAAGTTACGTCCTTTTGGAATTTAATTAATACGTCATTTCCATTTTGGAAAACGGTGAAAACTGACGAATAATTCGTCACTAAGACGAAGACTAAGCCCACCAAGGTTCCTACAAAAATACCCCACAATAAGTCAACACCTACGACTACGACGATAGTGACTAAAAAGGGAACCCATTGCTTCCAACCTTCTGCAATTACCTTTTTAAAAGCGGAAGGGTGGGCAAGTTTATAGCCCGTGTATAATAAAACACTTGCTAAACAGGCCAATGGTATTTTGTTCAGGTATAACGGCAAAGCAAGTACCGCTGCGAGAAGCAAGATACCGTGGAAAAAGCCGGACATACGGCTTTTTCCACCCGAATAGATATTTGTGGAGGAGCGTACAATCACTGAAGTGATGGGAATTCCACCTAATAATCCACTAGCTACATTTCCTACCCCTTGAGCTAAAAGTTCTCTATCTGGTGAGGAGATTCTTTTTAAAGGGTCTAATGAATCTGTCGCTTCTAAGGATAATAAGGATTCTAGCGAAGCGACAATAGCTAATGTCAAGGCGATGGAATACACTTTGGAATTTGTGATAAAACTCCAATCAGGCGAGACTAATCCATGCCAAACATCCTCAGTCGAAGCAAAAATGGGCAGGTTGACCATGTGGTCTTTTGAATTTCCTAAATACCAGTCTGGCGCCCCCAAAGCAAAACTTTCATTTATCGCCACTCCCGCCAAAACCACAAATAAGGAGGCAGGAAGTGCATTCATAAAGCGAAAAGTTTCACCTAGCTTAGTCCACGAAAACAGAATAAGTAACCCGATCGCAGAGATGAGTAAGGCCCCAACTTTCAGGGTAGCAAAGGAGGCTAAGATTTCTGAAAAGGTATTTTTCCCATCTTTTTGGTTAAATTCTAATTCGCCAATAAAGTCCAAATCGTCTCCAATGGCATGTGGAATTTGCTTTAAAATAATGACAATTCCGATTGCAACTAACATGCCTCGAATGACAGAGGAAGGGAAGAATCCGCCGATTTTCCCCAACTTCAGCAGACCAAGAGCAATTTGAATTACACCGGCAAGTATGACTGCAACTAAAAAGCCAGGAAATGAACCTAGATCAATAATAGCAGTCGCCACGATAATCGTGAGTCCAGCGGCTGGTCCACTGACAGATAGCTCAGATCCTGATAAAAGAGAAACGATAATTCCTCCCACGATACCTGCCACAAGGCCAGCTAACAAGGGTGCGCCTGATGCAAGTGCTATCCCTAAGCAAAGAGGAAGGGCGACTAAAAATACAGCAATGCCCGATTTCCAATCTCCTTTGAGAAAGGACTGTATGTAATGATTCATATGTCTTTATATTTTAATTAATGAAAAATTAGTTAGGTTAGTGCACGCGATCGGGTGGGGTTAGGATCGGATTTACATGCGCATTTGTTTTCCTTACTAAATAAAAATTAATCAAAATATTTTTACAAAAAGAATCTGGGATTATGCTGCCTTCCATTGAGTAAATTGATTCATCTGAAAAATCCTCATCCTCATCCGTTATTTCATCCTCCTCTTGATTCTCTTGTTTTTGATTTACGGGCTTCGAATGATGATCAGATTGCGTTGTAAGTTGACATGGCGCGGAGGCACGCGCATACGTCGTCGCCTGTACTTGCGAGAAGGTCAATAAGCAAATCAATAAAGTGATTATCGCACGCATTAGTCGAATTTAATTTTGGTCTGATTCGTTATTTTGCCTTTTTCATCGCGTTCCTGAACGACAATAGGTTCAATATCCTCAAATTTATCTTTTCCATAGCGCATTTCCTTTTTTAATCGGCCTCCCGATCCAAATTCGTAAAATTCACGCCATCTACCTACGCGAACACCTTCGTCTAGTTTCCCCTCAATCGCTAAATTCCCAGACGGATAAAAAAGTAAATACTGGCCTGTTGACTTCCCATAAACGAACGGAATAACCTCTTTAATTTTAAGCTTAGCCGCATCAAAATAACTAATCTCGGACCCTGCAGGAAATCCACGGTCAAAATAATTTTTCGTCAAAAGTATACCTTCTGAATCATAGGCTTCCCATCGGTCATTCTTCGCCCCCATGTAAAAGTAGCCCTCTTCAACGAGCACCTCATTGATTATTTTTCGATACGAACCATGACAAATTTGTGCGCGTTGGTTTTCCTTTAATGGTGTATTTACGATGCGAGATTGGCCGGGATCGTACCACCAAATCTCCTGCACATAGGGGCTTACAGATTCATCTTCGACATACTTGACAACATTGAATTCTTCAATGGTAGCTCTTCCACCTGTACCGTAACTTCCAACTCTACGTTCTGTTTTAGTCCCCTCGTACTCATCTTTAAGTTGTACTTTCTTTTTCAACCGCCGGGCTGTCATGCTTGCTTTTAGGCTTACATCTTCCCAAATCGCTTGACTTTCGTTTTTAAGTGCTTTGGCTGATTCTAATCCTTGTTCTAGCCCTGTACCTAGTCGACCACCAAACAGGCCACTTGATTTTTTCGTCGTATCAGTTAAGGGCTTATTGTTTGAAAAAATAGACTTGTCTTGCCCTTCACTTAGGAAGCAAATGGAGAGTAATAAACAAAAAAAGGCACCATTAAATTTCATATGTATGGAACGTTCAACGTCCAAAAAAATTTTCCAAAAATAGGAATTTAAATGTTTCCCTCGGGTAGTTTGTGTATTTTTGTAACGTTTTTTATGACAAGAAGTTAAATAATCAAATTACGCATTGGAAAAGCACGCAAAAATATATGTAGCTGGGCACCGCGGGATGGTCGGTTCTGCCATCGTTCGGTCACTTGAAAAAAGAGGATATCAAAACCTTATTTTAAAGACTTCGGCGGAACTAGATTTGAGGAACCAACAAGCCGTTGCGGACTTTTTTGCAAGCGAAAAACCAGCGTATGTTTTTTTAGCAGCGGCCAAAGTGGGGGGGATTGTAGCAAATAATATGTATCGCGCCGACTTCCTCTATGAAAATTTGGCTATTCAAAATAATGTCATTCATGCCGCTTATGTGAATCAGGTAACTAAATTAATGTTTCTTGGATCTTCGTGCATCTACCCCAAATTAGCCCCTCAACCACTTAAAGAATCTTATTTATTGACAGGACTCTTAGAGCCGACCAATGAACCTTATGCGATTGCCAAAATTGCAGGCATTAAGATGTGCGAAGCTTACCGAGCCCAATACGGTTGTAATTTTATTTCAGTGATGCCCACCAATTTATATGGCCCGAATGATAATTATGATTTGCAAAATTCACATGTTTTGCCGGCAATGATTCGAAAGTTTCACGAAGCTAAAGAACGTGGTGATCAGTCGATGGAATTATGGGGTACGGGGGCTCCAATGCGTGAATTTTTGTATGCAGACGATTTAGCCGAGGCATGTTTGTTTCTTATGGAAATATACAATGACGCCGAATTAGTTAACATTGGTACCGGAGTTGATGTGACGATTAAGGAGTTGGCAGAAACAGTCCAACGGATCGTTGGCTTTGCCGGAACGGTCAAATGGGACACCACACGTCCTGACGGCACACCTCGTAAGCTGATGGATGTGAATAAGTTACACGGTTTAGGGTGGAAACATCATATTGAGCTTGTTGATGGTATTAAATTAGCCTATCAAGATTTTTTGGCGAATGTTACGATTCGCAAATAATGGAAAAAGAGCTGGAGTGGTTTAGTGCCTGGTTTGATTCGCCCTATTACCACACTTTGTATGCGGAGCGTGACGAAGCGGAAGCAGCCATGTTTGTTCAATCGTTGCAAATACATTTGCAAATTCAAGTAGGTGCCCACGTGCTAGATGCTGCCTGCGGAAAAGGACGCCATGCCAAAACGCTCGAACAATTGGGCCTTCAGGTAGATGCGTTCGATTTGTCCCCCATAAATATTCAAGTGGCGAATGAATTAGCTTCTGAGAATCTAACGTTTTTTGTGCACGATATTCGCGTGCCTGTGCCCAAGCGCCTCAGCTATGATGTGGTTTTTAATTTCTTTACAAGCTTTGGTTATTTTGATGAAAAATCGGATAATTTATTGGCTTTTCACGCCTTTGCAGATGCATTAAAGTCCGGAGGAATTTTAGTTATGGACTTTTTCAACCCAACGTATGTGTTAGCTAATTTGGTGCGCGAGGAAGAGGTGCAGCATGGCGGAATTACGTTTTCAATTAAACGCTGGGAGTCAAATAGTTATTTATATAAATCGATTAAGTTCTCAGACGAGGGTAGGGATTTTCAGTTTGAGGAAAAAGTTGAATTGATTCCGAAACAGGACTTTTTCACGTATGCTGCCAAGTCCGGGCTAATTTTAGTAGATTTAATGGGAGATTATTCCCTTGCGCCATTCGATGAAAATACCTCTCCTCGAATGGTTTTCATTTGGGTGAAAAAATAAATGCTATGGAAACTTTTCAAGCACTTTGGACTTCAGAAATGGCTGATGGAAAATTCGAAACATCAGTGCACACTTTGCCATTTAGTACGTTAGGCGAACAAGATGTACTTATTCGAGTAAGCTATTCATCCCTAAACTATAAAGATGCGCTGTCGGCGAGTGGCCACCGCGGCATAACACGTGATTTTCCACATATTCCAGGGATCGATGCCGCAGGAACGGTGGTCTCAGATAAGCGTGGAATTTTTCGCGCCGGGGATCACGTTTTGGTAACAGGTTTTGACCAAGGAATGAATAGTCATGGTGGGCTATCTGAATTTGTTGCTGTACCGGGGGATTGGGTAATTGCAATGCCCGAAGGTCTCAATGCGCGCTCTGCGATGCAAATTGGAACCGCGGGACTTACGGCTGGTTTGGCAGTCCAAGCTTTAGTAGGCAACGGTCTTAGACCTGAATCCGGAGAAATTTTAGTGACTGGAGCTTCAGGTGGTGTAGGGATGATTGCTGTCAAGTTATTAACGCACTTGCATTTTAATGTAGTCGCCATGTGTGGCAAACCTGAATTGGATGATACTTTATTGGGTTTGGGGGCGAAGCGGATTGTGCGCCGACAAGATTTTTTGTCCGAGAAACCAAGGGCATTATATCCCATGCAATTTGCCGGAGCGATTGATGTGCTCGGCGGAGAGGTACTCGTAAAATTGTTGAAAAGTTTACAATACGATGGTGTTATCGCTGCTTGCGGAATGGCGGCAGGCATTGATTTGCCTTTGCAAGTTTATCCATTTATTCTTCGTGGAGCGCGTTTAATTGGCATATATTCGGCAGATACCCCTTTAGCTCGGAAGCAAGAAATATGGCAATTATTGGCAAAAGACTGGTCGGTTGCATTGGATGATTTCACGACTGAAATTTCACTTTCCGAAGCACCTCAAATCCTTAATGAGCTCTTAGCTGGTCGCTCATCCGGGCGTTACCTAGTTAAAATTTAATGAATTTGATGGTTTTTTGGCCGGGCACACCGATGAATTGGATGAAATAGGCCCCAGCAGGTATGCTACGAAGATCAATAAATTCATTGTTCAAAGGCTTTTCCAGCCATCGTTTTCCGGTTAAATCCACTATTTCGATGCGCGCGCTTACTGTTTTCCAACGCGTTGGTATGCCCATTTGTATTCCACCTTGTGTTGGATTCGGATAGGCCGTAATTTGAGTGAATGGATTTTCTGACTCTTGACCCAAAATACTAACAAAAATCTTATCTGATAAGGCCAAGCATTTATTGATATCAACTAACTGAATTTGATAGGCTCCGGATTGGGTTGGTAAAAATTTCGCTTCGGTAGCTCCTGTGATTTTTTTATCATCTAGTAGCCATTGCATATTTGTTCCTGCCGTTGTCGAATTCAGGTAGCCATCTGCATAGGATACAAGCGGCGATACGGGGTTTGTGACATTCAGGGTGAATGTATTTGAAAGTGTTGGGCAAACACCCCCAAAGCTAGCTGAAACTTGGTAGGTCCCATTTTTTGATGCCGTGATATTCGGTCCCGTTTGACCTGTTGGTACTCCATTGAATTGCCAACTTAAATCTGCGTTATCTTTTGTGACTGCGCTAAGCGTTTCACTTGTCCCACTACAGATTGTTTTCGTTCCGACTTTATCTAAGCTGATGACCGGAGATTTCAGTTGGCTTAGGGGCACATTTACCCGAGGACTTGGGCAACCTAATGAGCTAAATTTCATGTCATATAGGTAATAAAAACCCGATGTGATGGGTGCTCCATTGAATAAAGCACCTGTCATGGATAGGACAAATGGGATTGAGTAAGGGTAACCTAAGTTGATGGGGGCATTAATTGTATCATTCAAGGAGCGGTTACTTCGGAAAATACTTGCTCCATTGCTACAATTTTGTGAAATCATGTAATTACCAGCTTTCGGAAATGGGAGGTTAAGTTCGACAATTTGGCCGGGATCATTTTTGTCATCAATTAACTGGCTGTTTATTCTAGTGGAATTACGTTGTGTCCGAGTAGCAACGAGGTCTTTGGCGATGGAATAGATTAATTCGCCAGTATCCTTATTTAATACAGAGAATGTGATGGTACCTGAGGTGCCCACATATACACGTGCCGTTGTTAAAATTACCGGGGTTTTAATTTCAAAGATTGGAGTTGGGCCAAAATTTTCAAAGTAGCTCCCTGAACCAAATGCCGATTTGGTCGTTGGCCCAAAATCACCTTTAAAATCCCCCGTTGCCACAAAGTAGGTTTGCCCGGGAGTGGCGGAAACTTTTAACCCTGCGCCTATTAGTGTGTTATTTACATACCAAAGTGGATTGCCGCTATTTGCACTTAATGTTAAGTTGTTTGCTCCTAGGCAACTAATTCCAGTTGCGGTAGGGGCAATTGGGCTTTCCGTTTGATATTGAATGGAGACCTCATTATTCCCGGCAAATTGATCATTGGGAAGGTTCGATTGAAGGACAAATTGGTAATTTTTTCCTGGCTGCAATGAAATTGGCCCACTGACTGAAACTAACGTTTCTTTTCCTGAAGCGAGGTTGGGAACCGTGCCGGTCATTTGGCCTATTTCTACTTGATTTAAAAGCACACGTACGCGTAGAGGAATTTGCGACTGTGCCTTGCTACCTACATTTTTAATTTTCGCTTGTAGGGTGGTAGACCCTGTTGTGGCACAGTTAAATCCGGTCGTGCTATTCAGTGAAATAGCTGCGATATCTTTTGAAGCTTGGGTGATTTCCAGTAAAAACTCGTTCGTTTCACCGGCAGCATAGTTGCCGCAGGTACTCGGACGTCCATTCGTGCTCGAAATGAGTCGCATGCGGTAAAAATTACCGGCGGTTGCCAACGACGAAATGCTGAGGCTTTCGCGATAAGTTAGGTTAGCTTGGAAGGATTTAATGGTTTCTTCCGCATCGTCAAAGTCCCCATCTTGATTCCAGTCAGCTAGTAGGATTACTTCTTTTGATTGTGCTGTTGCGAAATCAAATTGACAATCCAGTTGTGACCCTTGTTCCGTTTGAATTCTTTTTTGGGTAAAATCCACTGTTCCCGCCTCACTAAATTCTATGGCCCCAAATTTAGTTTTAGCTATGTTGTTATTGTTGGTTGTGGGCGTAGAGACACAATACCCTGTTCCTCCGATGCCCGACATGATCAAACTAAAATCTTGTTTGGTAACATTCTCAACGGCTTTTAAAACGCCTTTGTGGGAAAGGGTTAAGGTATATGTTTGGCCTGGGATGGCACCGTTTACGCGGATTTTCTCCACGTTATCGCGGAAGTTATTTCCTGTGGTAGCGGGATTTCCTGGATTTTCTGGGTCTAAAATGTAGGGGAGAGAAATTCCTTTCGGACTTTGAATTTGGATGTCTAAATCATTGACAAGCCTAGGGCTACGATTGTTCAGATTTTCGGGTGTTATTGAAAGTACATTTGCCTCAGGGTCAGTCCATGAAAGGGTTACCTCGAGATCCCCTTTACCGGAAGCGATGAGCGGAAAGGTTTGTTTTGTTCCGCTGGCCAAAGTCCCCTCAGTAATGCGGTATGCACCATTTTTGTTTTGGATGGCCATGGCAGCTTTTTCAGCATTAATCAAACCCCAACCGCTTTTATAATCTGGGCCCACATTTTCGATGTCCAACGCGGTATGTATCGCTAGCCCTTTTAGTGTTGCGGCACGCATGAATACCCCTTTATTTAGACGATTGTATAATTGTTGTAATAAAAAGAGTGATCCGGCAACTTGTGGAGATGCCATGGAGGTTCCAGTCAATGAGGCATATGAAGAATTACCTGTATTTGTTGTGGATAAAACATCGGTCCCTATGCCTACAACGTCTGGTTTAATTCGTCCGTCGTCTGTAGGGCCCCAACTTGAAAATTCGCTGATTTGAACATCTGAGCCATACATTGGCACTTGCGTACTTAGCTCAGCTGCACCTACTGTTAAAATATTTTTTGCATTTCCTGTTGTTGAGATGATGTCATATCCATCATTTTTTGCTCGTGAAACAGACGATGAATCCCGCGTATTTCGGAGTAAATAAAAGGTGCCAGGGGCAGGACCAGTTTGGTTGCGGCTATTCCCCGCAGATTTGGTCATTAGGTACATGGGAGCATTGTATGCGATGCGATCGAGGGCTTGTGCATTGCTATCATAAAAACCAAACTTATAATCCTCAGATGAGCTAACCTCATCTTTTCCCCACCATTGCCATTTGGATTTCGTGGAATCGTATACCCAGCCAGCTTGATACCCATAGGAATGATTACTAATTAATAATTTGAGGGATGCGGCGCTAATTTCGGAATTGTCGTTCGTGTAATCCCAAGCTTTTAGATTAGCCCCAAAAGCCATGCCCCGTGCTGAGCTATTAATTCCTGACGCGATTAATGTCCCAGCTACGTGTGTGCCGTGCGAATCAGAGTTGATTGCCGATTCTTGTGGCGTGATTCGGCCGGTAAATTCTTGGTGGGTAGTTAAGGGTGTTCCTCCATCCCAAATCCCCAGCCATCCCGAAAGTGTATCTGATCCGCCACTTAAAGAGAGGCCTAATGAACCACCTCGATAGAGCTGATCCGTTCGTGTCATCTGCCCCGCGAACCGGTTGGAGTGGTGGGTCATATACATGGCTTCACCGATTTCATTAAATTGCTGGAACACAATTTTCATCCCTTCACCGAGGTCCTCACTCAAATGAAGCCCCCTAATTTTAGCTTGTGCCTGACTTTTTTGGAATAAACTGTCGCTCGATTTACTGAATGCTGTTGCATTGGCTTGTCGTTTACTTAACTGATCATCTAGCCGATAAAGCGACTTGGCTTGACCAAAAAGTGGCCTATTTCCGACCAAGAGTAGGGTAAAAAGCAACCAGATTAGGTATTGAGGCGAGGCCTTCGACTGCATGTTGTTACTAAAGTAAAGTTCTAATTTAGCTTATTTCTTTTATTTCCACACGAAAGGTTTTTCGGTGGATTGGACTAAATCCTTTTTTTAGTACAGCTTTTCTATGTTCTAAGGTTGGATACCCTGCATTTCGTTCCCATCCATATCCTGGAAATTGGAGTGCTGCCTCGCGCATCCATTGATCGCGGTAGGTTTTGGCCAATATCGAAGCGGCTGCAATGGAAAAAAATTTCGAATCCCCTTTAACGATGCAGGTGTGTGAGATAAATGGATATTCGATGAAGCGGTTTCCGTCCACCAACAAATGATCGGGACGAATGGAAAGCTGTTCTACCGCTAGGTGCATCGCGCGTACGCTGGCCTTATAAATATTGATTTCATCAATTTTTGCATGGTCTACTTCGGCGATTGCATACGCTATGGATTCTGTTTTTATAACTTCGATGAGCGTTTCTCGTTGCTTGGCTGATAGTTTTTTCGAGTCGGTCAATAAGGGATGATAAAAGTCTTTGGGTAAAACAACAGCTGCCGCGACTACAGGGCCTGCTAAACACCCTCGACCCGCTTCGTCAAGTCCAGCCTCAATCCCATTCGGTGAATAATATGATAAAAGCGTACTCACTTTATTTTGCATATAATGTACCCATTAATCAAAAATACTTGGTGATTACATAAATATGGGTTAAAATTGAAGATTATTTCCAAAGGTATCCTTATGTTACGTCAAATTACACTGCTTACTATTGTCATTTTTGCATTCGTTGGCCAAATCTCCGCTCAAAAATACAAGCCGAAAAAGATTTTCCATTTAGAGGCAAAGTCGGCGCGATTTGTAGGCAGCGGCGTTTCAAATGAATCTTACTATTTCAAGCCCTCATTGGAGTTAGGAATTGGTATTCAGTATCCAATCACATCCCGAGTGAATTTTAGCCCCCAGTTAACCTTATCACAGCGAGGTTTCAGTGGTAAGACCAGTTTTTCTGATTCGGCATATACCAAACGTAACATTACCACCCAATATTTAGACGTAAGCCCAAATTTCGAGTTCAAGCTAGGTAGTTTATCTGAGTTTGGTAGTGGCTATTCTATTTGGGGAGGCCCTTATTTGGGCATAGGTTTGTGGGATAATTCAACGTATGAGAAGCGTGCACAGACAGCGGCAGGAAATTTTGCTACGGTTACAACTACCGGTGAAAGTTTTTCTCGGGATATTCGCCGTTTAGATATGGGCTTTAAAGTGGGTATTGGTGTGGTAACACAAAACTTTGTTTCCTTTGGTCTTACGTATCAAACGGGCTTAATGAATATTTCTACTGAACCCGGCGAATTGCGCAATCAATCACTTGGTTTTTACATGCGTGTCTTTTTCGACGAGATCTTATAGTTAACGCGTAAATAATAAACGTTCCCCTTTTTTCGAAAGATCAAATTTGCCTGCCTGGTATGCTAAATGGCCGGATACAAATGTGTAGCTGATGCTGTGCGGAAAAATGTGTCCTTCCAAGGGCGACCATCCACATTGGTATTCAATATTTGACTTAGAAACGGTATATGGAGTTTGCATATCGACGATGGCTAAATCAGCCCAATAACCTTCGCGAATATATCCTCGCTCCGTTATTTGAAAGCATTCTGCCACATGGTGAGCCGTTTTTTCAGCGATTTGTTCTAGGCTCAAGACACCTTCTTTGGACATTTCGAGTAGCATCAAAAGTGGATGCTGTACTAAAGGCAGACCTGAAGGTGATTTCCAATATCCTTGTTGTTTTTCTTCCCACGTATGTGGCGCGTGATCCGTTGCGATAACATCAATTGCTCCGGATTGCAATGCTGCCCGAATTGCTTGGCGATGTCGCACTTCCTTTATAGCCGGATTACATTTGATTAAGTCACCTAAGGTTTCGTAATCCGATGCATCAAACCACAGGTGGTGAACACAGGCTTCGGAAGTGATGCGTTTATCTTTGACTGCTTTTCCCGTTTCAAATAAGGCAAGCTCCTCCGCAGTACTGATATGCAGAATATGCAAGCGGGTGTTTGACTTTTTAGCTAAGTCCACAGCCATAGAGGACGATAAATAGCATGCCTCTTCATTTCGAATCAATGGATGAATGAAGGATGGAGCATCCTCCGGATACCTCGAACGAAACAATTCCAAACGCGCGCGCACGGTATACTCATCCTCGCAATGTGTCGCAATTAACATTTCGCTACTCGCAAATAGGGTTTCAAGTGTTTTCATGTTGTCCACCAACATGTTTCCCGTACTTGAGCCCATAAATACCTTAACTCCACACACATTTTGTTTATTGGTCCGAAGAACTTCCTCTAAATTGTCATTCGCCGCCCCCATAAAAAAGGAGTAGTTGGCCAACGAATTTTCGTGTGCTATGTGGTATTTATCAGCTAAAAGTTCTTGATTCAATGCATTGGGAATAGTATTGGGCATTTCCATAAAGGAAGTTACGCCACCAGCCACTGCGGCACGCGCTTCAGTCGCAATTGTCGCCTTATGTGTCAAACCAGGCTCTCGAAAATGAACTTGATCATCGATCATCCCGGGAAAGATATATTTGCCCGTCAAGTCAATTACCGAATCGGCAGGTGTGGCACTAATTTGCGATGCAATCTGTTCAATACGTCCGTGCTTAATTCGGATATCTCCCGAAGTAATTTTTCCTTCGTTGACTATTTGGGCATTCTGCAACAGATACTGAGCCATGTTAATCGATTTTGATTTGGGTAATTCTGAATTCGGTCCGACGGTTTTGTTGGTGCATCTCTTCCGGACAATCTACGCCATCCACACACGCGTTCAGCAATTGGCTTTCGCCAAAACCCTTAGGTTTTATGCGTGTTTGACTAATTCCCTTAGCTAAAATATAGTTAACTGCAGACTCAGCTCTCGCTTGCGATAATTTCTGATTGTAGGTTTTTGTTGACCTAGCATCTGTATGCGCACCTAATTCTAAATTTATTTGTGGATTATCATTTAGAAAATAGATGACTTTATCTAATTCCTGTGCGGCATCTGGCCTAATATCTGATTTATTTACATTGTAATAGATGGAAGAGATTCCATATAATTGGGAAATTTCTTGGCCTACTTCCGGTTGGTCCATCGCTAATTCGAATGTATACGTTGTATCTGTTTGGTCCTTTGTGAGCTTGCTTACAGGAATGTTGCGACCTTGCATGGAGAATGCGTTTCGAACGGTTAGGTAGGATTCTTTTGATCCTTTAAAGTTCAGCTCATCTGTTTCCAGTAGGTCAAAAATGGGCAAATACCCTTGTTTATCGGAGCTGAATACCTGAGCTTCTTCATTTTCGCGTTTGATGCTAACGCTCGCACCAGGAATTGCTTGCCCTTCTAAATTTACGACACGCGTTTTTAAATGATAAGCGACTGTTTTGTTAATGGGGCTTTCTTTGAGTTTTTGGGGATCTTCGATTCCCCACCACGTATTCTCAGCTTGAGGTGATTTGAAATAATAGATGTCGTCGTCTCCTTTGCCACCTGGTCGGTTTGAACTAAAATATCCAGAAGTAGAATCAGAGAAGCAAATGGCAAAGTCATCCCCAATGGAATTCAGAGGTGTGCCAAGGTGTTCAACAACGATTTCATTTTCGTTCCGACTGGCCACATATAAATCCAGACCTCCAATCGAAGGGTGTCCGTCAGAGGCAAAATATAATTTACCGGCATCACTTACTTGTGGGAATGCTTCATCTCCTGGGGTATTTATGGTCGATCCCATGTTGATCGGCCGGCCAAACCTCCCCGAATTATCAATATTTACGCGGTATAAATCGAGCCCACCTTTTCCACCTCTTCGGTTTGAGCTGAAATATAGGGTCCGGTCATCGGTTGAAAAGCACGGACTACCATCCCAGGCGACGGAATCAGATATAGCCAGTCGTTCTGGTGTTGACCATGAATCCCCAATTTTGGTAGAAATGAATAAATCTACATCTGGTGAAGCATCTTTTTTGCCCGTATTTCCGCGCGCAAAAACCATTTTTTTACCATCGTTTGAAAAGGCTGGGGTGCCATCATTCGCATTTTCTAAATAGATTTGTTTACTGAAAAATGTGGGTGTGCCAATCTCAAGCTCGGATTTTAAAGGGGCAGTCACTAAACCCAAAAAGGGTAATCCATTATTCTTGTAAATCAGCGGCTTACTAGAACTTGTAAAAAGTAAGTTGGCCCCCTGTAAAACCGGAGCAAATTCAGTTTGAGCTGTATTTCCAATGATTGGATAAACCTGAACAAGACTTTTTTGCTTAATTAAATCAGGAATTTTGCTTAGGTTTTCTAATTCCATTTCGGCTTTTATTTGATTAGGCCGACTGGGTTTAGCGAGTAAAAATTTTTCAAGGTAAGTTTTGGCTTTGGCATAGTCACCCGTAGACTTAGCGGCCATGGCGATATGATAGCTGAGTAAATCGTCTGGTATTCCGGCTGTTAAAGCTTTTTCGAGATAGGGAAGCGCGTTACTTATGCGGTTAGAGAGGCGGTACGATTCGCCAATTATATACGCGGATTGATTATCAAGCTTATTTTTGGCGGCTAAAGGTTTTAGAGTTTGAATCGCCCAATCGTACTCTCCTCGTTCAAAATAGTTTTGTCCTTTTTGTGTAACTGATTGCATGAAACTGCAGCCGGACCCGATTGAAATAATCAGGACATAAATCAATGGAAGGGCTAAATTTGATATGAATCGAGGCATAGCTTAAATAAGAACTTTCAAATGTAATAAGCTATGCTCATTATTTTCATGTACATTTGTAGAAATTATCAAATAGGTAAGGAATATTATTCCGAATTAATACAGCAGTGATGTTGCATATTTTATGAGAAAAAGAATTCAAAAGGACGACAACCGTCGTTCAGATGCAGCGCGTAACGCATCCGCATCAAGATCTGAAGGTAGATCATCAGCAAGAAATTTTGGAGATAGTTCGACAGGCCCGCGTAGCGAGTCAAGAGGAGAGCGTAAACCATTTAACCGGGAAGGATCAAGCGATCGTCCGTACTCACCTCGCGCACCACGTGCAGAAGGTGGCGAACGCCGACCGTACAACCGGGAAGGATCAAGCGATCGTCCGTATACACCTCGCGCACCACGTGCAGAAGGTGGAGAAAGCCGACCGTACAACCGGGAAGGATCAAGCGATCGTCCGTACACACCTCGCGCACCTCGTGCAGAAGGTGGCGAACGCCGGCCTTACAACCGGGAAGGATCAAGTGATCGTCCGTACACACCTCGTGCACCACGTGCAGATGATGGGGGACGTCGTCCTTACAACCGGGAAGAATCTAGTGATCGCCCGTACACGCCTCGCGCACCACGTGAGGAAGGTGGTGAGCGCCGTGCATATAATGGAAAACCTTTTACTCCTAGGACGCCACAACAAGAATTTGACGGAGGAGAAAATACGCCTACACCATACCGCCGCGACGGGGGAGATTTCGAGCCTCGACCTACGCGCGAATTAAAACCAAGTTTTGAACCAAGAGAGGAAAGTCGTTCTTTTACCCCACGTGAAGATGGTGCTAGAAAAACTAAATTTTCGCAACGAGAAACATTCAAAAGTAGAAATCGGCATGATGAAGCTCCTGCATTTACCCCACAATATAAATTAGATCGTTATAAGGAGCGCGCTCCTGCCAAAATTCAAAAGAAAATTGCTCAAACGGAGCGAAGAGGAGATGAGGTTCGCTTAAATCGTTTCATTGCCAATGCGGGTATATGTTCGCGACGAGATGCGGATAAGTTGATTGAGGCGGGTGAAATCAAAGTGAACAACAAAGTAGTAACGGAAATGGGTTATCAGGTGAACCCGACTGACGTGGTGAAATATGGAAATCGTAGATTAAACCGTGAGAAGCCAGCCTATGTATTATTAAATAAGCCTAAAGATTTCTTAACGACGACGGAAGATCCTCAAGATCGTAAGACTGTTATGGAATTAGTGAAAAATGCGGGCGAAGCACGTATTTATCCAGTAGGTCGTTTGGACCGAAACACAACAGGCTTAATTTTATTGACAAACGATGGCGAATTAGCGGATAAATTGACGCATCCATCAAATGAGATTGAAAAAATCTATCAAGCCGAATTAGATAAACCGCTTACGGATGAGGACTTTGAGAAAATTAAGGCCGGTTTAACTTTAGAAGATGGTGAAGTTAAAGTAGATGATTTGGCGAAAGTAACTCCCGATGGCTATGTCGTTGGCGTGAAAATTCACTCAGGTAAAAACCGCATTGTTCGTCGTATTTTTGAACACTTGGGTTATGAAGTGACTAAATTGGACCGAACAACTTTTGCAGGGTTAACTAAAAAAGATCTACCTCGAGGAAGTTGGCGCTACCTAACAGAGCGCGAGTTAGTGAAGTTGAAGTACCTATTATAACAAAGAAAAGGCCCGATTCTCATCGGGCCTTTTCTTTGATTTGGAAGTATATATTAAATATTCATCAATGATTCGCGGCGTCTCATTTTTCCTGCAGGAATACCAAACATCATTTTAAATCGACGGCAGAAATAGGCCGTGTCTTTGTACCCAACTTCAGAACCAATCGCACGGATGGATTTCTTAGTCGTGCGAAGTAGGCCAACGGCCGCTTCCATGCGTTGGTATTCAATATAATCTTGTGGATTTATTCCGGTCAACATTTTGAAATATTGGCCAACGTAATCTTCGGAAACGTTCGCAACATTTGCGAGCACTTTGTTGGATAAGTCACCACCAATATGATCTTTGATGTACGCAAAAATATCTATTAAACGTGGATCTTTGAAATACGTACTGTTCGTTGCTAGCTGCTCGACGAACAAACGGTTTTGGATAATGTAGCGAATAACTTCGATGACAATTTCTTCCGTTTTAATTTTTATAATACGGCCTTTTCCGATTTCATCCGATAAATCTTCGAGCAAAATCTCCTTGATCGTTTGTGCTAGTTTTTCGTCCTTCTTAATCAAAAAAGGAGGAATATCTAAGGAGGTAAAGAAATTGACCGAATCAAAAACTTTTGCCTCAAAAGCAACCATACCAAATGAATTATGATGTGACCCAATTAGGGAAGAATCCATATTCAGATCAAAATATAATTCACGGTGTGTCATGAATTCCTCGTTATTGACAGCCTTTGGTTTTTCAGCGTTACCATAGGTTACGCTAACCATCTTACCGCCTGGAATAAAAAGCATGTCACCTTCTTCTACAGGAGTATCTTCTTCGCCAAATGAAACCTCCCCTTTGTACAAAATCAAGAGGGAGTTTTCTACATCATAGTAATTTTTGATGCGAATAGGTTGTAATATTCTAATGTTACGAGCCTTGATAAATTTAACTCCAAGGGACTCAATGATCTTATTATAATCTTCCATAAAATGCTGAATTAATGGCTCTAAACGCTACTTTGATTTTCAAAACTTGGACAAAACTAATAAATCAGATAATAATTCCAAAATATTTAGCGTAATATTTTACAAAAATGAGAAATCATTTTTGAGGTATATTATTGTAATATACCTATAAGCTTCGTTTAAGGGCTTTGGGAACTTTATAAATCAATGCCAGACTGTTTTTTATAATTATTTTTAGAGTTGGCAGAAAATTGAAATAAAATAAATTATTAGGTCATTTTTTATCTGTAAATTTGTTTTTTATGAAATTAGGCGGCGCTTTGACGCCCTTTTTTGAAACACCATGGGACTATTTAATTTCCTTACCAAGGACATTGCAATCGATTTAGGGACTGCAAATACCTTGATTATTCACAAAGATCAAGTGGTTGTGAATGAACCATCCATCATTGCGCTCGACCGGAACACAAATAAAGTGTTGGCTGTTGGTCGTCAAGCCATGATGATGCACGAAAAAACCAACGATAATATTAAAACTATTCGTCCTTTAAAGGATGGCGTTATTGCTGATTTTACAGCGGCAGAGTTAATGATGCGCGGTTTAATTAAAATGATGGACAAGGGTAATTCCTTTTTCACTCCAGCATTGCGCATGGTAATTTGTATACCATCAGGTATCACGGAAGTTGAGAAGCGTGCGGTAAAGGATTCAGCTGAACATGCGGGCGCTCGCGAGGTTTACATGGTTCATGAGCCTATTGCTGCAGCTATTGGTATTGGTATTGATATTGAGCAGCCTAATGGCTCGTTGGTAGTTGATATTGGTGGTGGAACAACCGAAGTTGCGATCATATCCTTAAGTGGAATTGTCGTTGAAAATTCGATTCGTGTTGCTGGAGATGAATTCACACGTGACATTAAAGATTATTTATTGCGTGAGCACAAGTTGGTTATCGGAGAGCGTTCTGCTGAACAAATTAAAATACAAGTTGGCGCTGCATTACCGGAATTAGATAATCCTCCAGCAGATTTTGAGATTCGTGGACGTGATCAAATGACGGGTATTCCTAAGGAGATTTTAATTAATTACTCGGAGATTGCCTACGCATTGGATAGTTCGATTACGAAAATTGAGGTAGCCATCATGGAAACTTTGCAACGTGCTCCAGCTGAACTTTCGGGGGATATATTCCATAATGGAATTCACTTAGCCGGTGGAGGAGCGATGTTACACGGATTGGATAAGCGTATAGAAAAGAAGACTCAATTAAAAGTACACGTGGCTGATGATCCGTTGAAGGCGGTAGTACGCGGTACGGGAGAAATCTTGAAAAACTTGGAAAAATACAAAGCAGTTTTAATTACCTAGATTTTCCATTCATTTTTAATTGCGTTTGGCATGAATCAATTGTTCCAATTCCTACTGAGACAGCGGACATTCCTCCTGTTTTTGGTGTTGGAAATTGTGAATCTTTGGGCGATTTTTAGTTATAATTCATACCAGCATACCTGGTATTTTAATACCACTAATCAGTGGGCTGCTTCGATTTTATCTACCACTCAGGAGGTTAAAAAGTATCACCAATTACGTATTGTAAACGCGCAGTTAGCCGCGGAAAATGCACGATTACACACGCAATTATTGCAGTTGCGTAGTCAGCAGCAACCAACTGGGAAAATACCTTATTTTGCGAGTGCGGCGCTATTAAATCGCTATCAAGCTGTTGCCTGCAAAGTGATGGATCAAACGACGCAGTTGGCTCAAAATTATTTGACAATCGACAAAGGACTTGCGGATGGAATTAAACCAGGAATGGCGGTGATTTCATCCACGGGAATTGTGGGTAAAGTCATGTCGTGTACTCAAAATTTGTCGCTGATTGTTTCCGTATTACATACGAGTAATACCGTTTCTGCTAAATTGAAATCTTCAGGGGAATTGGGCTATATGAAGTGGTCTGGCTACCAAGCGGAAGTAGGTGAATTAATGGATGTATCAAAATATAAGAAAGTGGTCAAAGGGGATACTGTTGTTACTTCTGATTACAATGCCGTTTTTCCTCCCAACGTCCCCATTGGGATCGTTGCGAAAGTAGGGATTGAAAAGGATGATACATTTCATGACATAAAAGTAATGTTGCTCACACAGTTTTCTACGTTGACATATGTGTATGTGATAAAGAACAGACTAGCTTACCAACAAGCTAAATTGGAGCAAAATAAACCTAAAGCGGAATAGCATGAATACGAGCTTATCGGTGAAGTGGTTTTTGGGGGCAATGGCAGCAATGGCTTTGCAGGTTTTATTTTTGCGGGATATTGCGTTTGCCAATGTAGCTTTTTGCTTTATTTACGTGTGGGGAATTATCAAAGCGCCCATGCGTATTGCCACTCCATTATTACTTGTGGTTGCTTTTTTTTCTGGTTGGATCATAGATGTGTTTTATAATACCCATGGACTACACGCCTTTGGGACGGTTCTAGTTGCCTTGTTACGGCCTACTTTTTTTCGGATTTTAACACCTGCAAATGGCTATGATGAACGGTCTGAAATCTCGTTATCTGAAATGAAATGGCTGTGGTTTTTTCCGTATGTAGGTTTAATGCTCGTATCGCATCATTTGATTTTGTTTCTTTTTGAAGCGAGTGACCTTGCAATGTTTGGCCTTAGTTTAGTTCGCGCCTTCAGTTCAGCTATTTTAGGGTTACTCGTATTTGGGTTATTGGAATTTTTCAATCGGGACCAATAAGTCTTTTTGGCAGATTATTTCTTCGAATTTTTTTGGATACGGAATTGCAAGAGTTAGTGCACGCAAAATTTTGCCTAAATGCCTAACTTATGGATATTCTAGTAGAAAATTCTAAAATTTCTCCAACTGTGGCGCATGCTACTTTTAAGCGAGAGTTTTTTCCACACATGGATGCGATGTACAATTTCGCATTAAAATTAACGAATGACGTGGATGAGGCGCGTGATTTGGTACAGGATACCTGCATGAAAGCCTTCCGCTTTATTCATTCCTTCGAGCCAGGGACGTATGCCAAAGCCTGGTTATTTCGCATACTTAAGAATAATTTTATTAATGATTACCGTAAAAAATCACGGGGGCCATCCAAAGTTGAGTTTGAATGGGTTGAGCAATCAATCACAGGGGATGAAGATTCGGAACCTGCCTTTCAAGCTGATTTGCAGGCAGAAACTGTTAATGAAATGCTTGGCGATGAAATTACGGCGGCGATTCAAGCCCTACCTGTCGATTTTCGCATGATCATTATACTCTGTGATCTTGAAGAATTTAGCTATGAAGAAATGGCTCGAATTTTGAATATCCCGATTGGCACCGTGCGTTCGCGACTTCATCGTGCGCGGACTTTACTTAAAGAGGCTTTGACTACCTATGCTAGATCAAAAGGATATGTATGACACTTTGTCATTGAATAAACGAACTAAAATGACCTTGACCATTGTTAGGTATGAGTCCAAAATGTAAGCTATAGGGTATGAAAACGAGTTGCACACATCATAAAGAATGCCTTCAGGTGATTCAACGAATCTTAGATAAGGAAGCAACATCAGCCGAAGAGGCGCAATTTTTGGCTAATAAAGATCAGTGTTTACCTTGTCAAGAAGGGTACAACTTAGAACAATCCTTGAAAAACGCGATTAAAACTAAATGTTCCGTCTCTTGTCCATCGGACTTATTTACGCGCATTGAGGCAAAACTTTTTTTAGTTTTAATCCTTATTTCCATCTTAATTCCCTTATTTTGTTAGCTTAAATCAATAACCTTGGAAGGTAAATTAATCATATTCTCTGCGCCCTCCGGTTCGGGAAAAACAACAATTGTTAAACAATTACTCGCAAATAATTCCAATCTGGGATTTTCTATTTCTGCGTGTACCCGAGATAAACGAGGTCGTGCAGAAACAGATGGACAAGATTATTATTTTTTAACACCCGATGAGTTTCGTGACAAAATTAATGAAGGAGCTTTTGTCGAGTGGGAAGAGGTGTATCCAGGGGCCTATTATGGTACTTTGAAATCTGAAATTGAACGTATTTGGGCGTCAGGGAAACATGTTATTTTTGATGTTGATGTCCGTGGAGGCCTAGCACTTAAGAAATATTATAAAGGGCGGGCTTTGGCAGTTTTTGTTAAAGTGCCCTCGCTAGATATTTTGGAAGAGCGGCTTCGTTCGCGCGGGACTGAAACAGAAGAATCGCTTTCCAAGCGTATATTTAAAATGAAGTTTGAATGGGCTTTTCAGGATAAATTTGACGTTGTTTTGGTAAACGATGTGCTAGAAAATGCGGTGGAAGAAGCCCAACGCCTATTTGACAATCTTACGAAATAGTATGAAAATTGGCCTATTTTTTGGTTCGTTCAATCCCATTCATCATGGCCATTTAATCATTGCACAAGCCGTATTGAATCAAACGGATGTGGACCAAATTTGGTTTGTTGTATCACCACAAAACCCGCTTAAGAAAAGTAAGACTTTATTGCATGAATTTGATCGGCTTGATATGGTAGAGCGTGCAATTGAGGCGAATTTTAATTTTAAGAGTTGTGATATTGAGTTTCATCTGCGTAAACCATCGTATACGATTGATACACTCACGCATCTGTCAGAACGGCACCCAAATCATACATTTACGCTTATACTTGGTGGCGACAACTTAGAACAGTTTACCCGCTGGAAAAACTATAACCAAATACTTGATTATTATGGTCTTTTCGTTTATCCAAGAGGGGAGGAACAAATGAGTGATTTGTGGCATCACAAACATGTTACACGAATTGATGCACCTGTTTTACAGATTTCGGCAACTTATATTCGCGCGTGTATTCAACGTGGGAAATCCATAAAATATCTAGTTCCTGATCAAGTGGAGCAACAAATCGATATTAAAAAATTCTACCTTTAGGCCTTTTCGCCTCAGGTCTTGTATTCATTTTTTAGTCCGTTTCCTTACGTTCGTTTATTGATTTATTGGGTTCTCGGAACGCTGATGGCACAATTTTGTCCGCAATGGGCTTGGGCTCCTTTAGCCACGTTAGGCCTTTGTTTAAGTCTTGTTCAAGCTGAATTTTTGTTCGCACTCGCATTAATTACCCTCAGTATTTTTCGTTTTGATCAAGTACAAATTCCTTGTTCCCTAGCCCCCGATCCAGCCATGCGTGCATGTGTGGTGGAGGTAGTGGAGGCACCCATCGAAAAGGCGAAAACATGGTTAGTTGTAGGTCGTGCGCTCGCTTTGCGTGATCAGGGCACATGGTATTCCGCTTCCGGATTTTGGCGCGTCTATTTTGAGAAGTCGGCACGCCCACCCCAGCGCGGAGCTACTTATTTAGTCATTGGTTATTTAAATCCTATGCCAGCACCTATATTTCCTGGCGGTATGGATTGGTCGGCATACTTTGCGCAAAAGGGGGTAGGCGGGCAAATATATGTCAAAAACGACCAATGGGAGCAATGGGGTATCGTAGGAAATTCGTGGGATTGGTTGACGCGTAGTCAAAAATATTTTCAAAGGGCCCTTCAGCGTGCCCTTCCCGTGGGAGTCGATCGCGATGTTGCGGAGGCGATGTTTTTGGGTGTAGCATCTACCATTGATTTTGAGACGATGCAGCGCTATGCTTCTTTAGGGGCAATACATATTTTGTCGGTCTCGGGGTTACATGTTGGTTTTCTGTATTTAGGTTTAGCATTTATTTTTGGCTTTTTACGCCGCTGGCCGTGGATACATTTTTTGATGATTATGCTTTTTCTATGGGCTTATGCTGGTTTGACGGGCTTCTCTGGACCTGTTTTGCGTTCCGCTTGGATGTTTTCTGTCATTTTGGGGGCTAAGTCATTTCGTCAAAATCATCACCCCGTCAATACGCTTGCATTTTCTTGTTTAGTTCTCTTGGCTTGGGATCCTCAATTCATTTTTCATGCTGGATTTCAGTTGTCCTATGCTGCAGTTCTTGGGTTGATCCTGTTTCAGTCTAAGATGAAAAATGGGTATACAAGTAAATACTGGCTAGTCAATCAATTATGGGAAGTTACGTGTGTGGCGATTGCGGCTCAAATACTTACTTGGCCTTTGGTTTTGTATTATTTTCATCAATTCCCACATCCATTCTATTTTTTTCTACTCAACCCGCTTTTAATACTCTTATCAAGTATCACGTTAGCTGTCGGTTTTATATTTCTGGTATTAAGCCCATTTAATTTCTCTTGGTTGGGTTATTTACTTTCCTTTTGTTTCCAATGTTTTCATGGGCTACTGTTTTTTGTTGCCGATTATTTTCATCCGGTAATCGCATTGCTCCAACTAAGTTTTTGGGAGGTTATTGCCTATTTTTTCTTGGTATGTTTACTCGCGATTTGGTGGTATAGGCGTGCAATTGGGGTGATTTTTTTGATGGGGGCGGTGATTCTATGTTTAACTTTTCAGCGAATAAGTTGGTTGCCTAAAGATGAGTTATTCGTTACAGTTCATGAGAATCGGGCTATAGCTGTTCAGGTAGCTGGAGCGCATGCGGTACCTTATGGACAGATAGCTCCGTCTTGGGTGCAATCGAACATTGTTCCTTTGCTGGCATCCTCGCACGTTCAAGACACCATATCGCGGAATCTACCGCGTGCTTGGAAGTATGCGGGGCGAAGCTTTTTTGTGGCGAGCAAACCTTGTGCGCCGGGTTCGCATGTCGTCACCGACTTGATTATCGAGCCTGATCAAGTAAATAAAGATTTGCGATGGTTAAGATTTTGGCCGATGTCTCATTGGTATTTTGTACGTAGGCCAAGTATCTATCGGTTGAGTCAAATCCGAGGTTTACCTTCTCGCGGGGTAACATTTTTGAGTGAAGGCCCTGCGGTTAATTTCAAAAAAAAGCTGCCCTTGTGAGGCAGCCTGAATTGAATTAGCTAGGTTTCTTCTCGTTACGTTTACGCTCGTTTGGATCTAGCCAAATTTTACGCATACGTAAGGATTTAGGTGTAATTTCTAAGTATTCATCCTTTTGGATAAATTCCATACACTCTTCTAATGAGAAGTTTAATTTAGGAGCAATTTTGGTATTTGAATCCGTACCCGAAGCACGCATATTTGTTAATTGCTTCGCTGCTTGAAGGTTTACCTCGATGTCGTTTTGACGATTATGCTCGCCTACAACCATCCCTGTATAAATTTCTTCACCTGGATCAATAAAGAATACCCCTCTGTCTTGTAATTTATCGATTGCATATGGAATCGCAGGACCTGTATTCATCGAGATTAAAGACCCGTTAATACGCCCAGGAATCGCACCTTTAAACTCTTCATATTGAATAAATCGATGGGCCATGATTGCCTCACCAAAAGTAGCAGTTAACACTTTCGAGCGCAATCCAATCAAACCACGTGATGGAATATTGAATTCTAAGTGTTGCAAGTCACCTTTCGGTTCCATAATCAACAATTCGCCTTTTCCTTGCGTCGCTAATTCGATTACTTTACCAGCCACTTCAGCCGGAACGTCTACGACTAATGATTCGATAGGCTCTAAGCGCTCACCATTTGGACCTTCTTTGAAGATAACTTGCGGCTGACCTACTTGTAACTCATATCCTTCACGACGCATGGTCTCAATTAACACCGATAAGTGTAGAATTCCACGGCCAAAAACTAAAAATTTATCTTCACTTTCTGTGGTTAAAACTTTTAGGGCTAAGTTTTTCTCCGTCTCTTTGAACAGACGATCACGGATGTGACGCGAGGTAACTAATTTCCCTTCCTTACCAAAGAACGGGGAATTATTGATTGTGAACAACATGTTCATCGTAGGCTCATCGATCGCAATACGTGCTAAAGCCTCTGGATTTTCTGCATCAGCAACGGTGTCACCAATTTCGAAATCTTCAATACCTGTAATGGCACATATTTCACCACATTCTACCCTGTCAACTTTAACTTTACCAAGACCTTCAAAAACTTGAAGCTCTTTGATTCGCATTTTTTTCGTACTACCATCTGCTTTACAAAGCGCGATTTGCATTCCCTCTGTCAAAGTACCACGCTCTAAACGACCGATCGCAATACGACCTACGAATGAAGAATAATCTAACGAAGTAATCTGCATTTGAGGAGTACCCTCTTGAACTTTAGAAGCTGGAATATGCTCGATGATTGCATCCAATAAGGGGATAATATTGTCTGTTGGTTGTTTCCAATCAGTACTCATCCATCCTTGTTTCGAAGAACCGTAAATACATGGGAAATCTAATTGATCTTCCGATGCTTCCAAGTTAAACATCAAGTCGAACACACTTTCGTGAACTTCGTCTGGACGGCAATTCTCTTTATCTACTTTATTGACAATAACGATTGGTTTTAATCCCAAAGCTATGGCCTTTGATAATACAAAACGTGTTTGAGGCATTGGGCCTTCGAAGGCATCCACCAACAAGATAACACCGTCTGCCATACATAGAACACGTTCTACCTCACCGCCAAAGTCGGCGTGACCAGGTGTATCAATAATGTTGATTTTCACTCCATTATAACGAACAGATACGTTTTTGGACGTAATCGTAATTCCTCTTTCTCTCTCTAAGTCGTTATTATCAAGGATCAAATCTCCAAATTCTTGATTTTCTCTAAAAATCTTAGAAGCATGAATGATTTTGTCAACTAGGGTCGTTTTACCGTGGTCAACGTGGGCAATGATGGCAATGTTGCGAATGCTTTGCATAAAAATGTATTCGTTGAATGAAACGAAAATCCTTTAATTGGGAAATTCAAGGTGCAAAGGTATGTATAATTTCTTTGAAAAGTGCTAATTGATTAAAAATCAGAGACAGTGAATTTAGTGGGTCACGGACTGGAAGACCTTTTGGGTGGATTTAGCTTGAAATAGTTCAGCTATTTTTTGTGCAATTCCTTTGGAATCGATGCCACAAAGGTGATACAATTCGGATTGTTCTCCGTGCTCAATAAGGGTATCTGGAATTCCTAAACGGATTAATTGGTTCGTATATTGGTTATCAACCATAAATTCAGCAATGGCTGACCCGAAACCACCTACGATTGAGGCGTCTTCTACGGTGATAACATGGGGGTATGACTTAAAAATAGTGTGTAATAGGGCTGCATCGAGTGGTTTGACGAAACGCATGTCGTATAAAGCTGGTTCTAAGCCTTGTTCGCGTAGTAAAAGACAAGCTTTTTCGGCTTCATTCCCAATGTGACCAATGGACAATACGGCCACTTGCTTTCCAGTTAAAATTTGTTGGCCTTTACCTAACTCTATTTCTTCAAAATCAGTCCTCCATACTGGCATTACGCCTTCTCCGCGGGGGTAACGAATGGTCATGGCGGTCCCTAATTCCTTAAATGAATCGAGCTGGGCCGTGTACATCATATTGCGTAATTCTTGCTCATTACGTGGCGCTGCCACAACCATGTTGGGAATGCAGCGCATGTAGGCGAGGTCTAAATTACCATGGTGCGTTGCACCATCTGCCCCAGCAAGTCCTGCTCGATCGAGACAAAAAATGACAGGTAGTTTTTGGATACATACATCATGAATGACTTGGTCGTATCCGCGTTGCATGAATGAACTGTAAATGTTACAAAAAACGGTTAATCCCTGGGTTGCTAAACCGGCAGAAAATGTAACGGCATGCTGCTCTGCGATTCCTACATCGAATGCGCGGTCTGGCATTGCGCGCATCATAATATTTAGGGAAGATCCTGACGGCATGGCAGGTGTCACTCCCATGATTTTGTCATTTTTTTCTGCAAGCTCAAGTAACGTATGACCAAAAACCTCTTGGTATTTAGGAGGCTGTGGATTATCAAATGTCTTTTTATGGATTTCGCCGGTCACTTTGTCGAACTTACCCGGTGCGTGCCAAAGGGTTTGATCTTTTTCCGCTAAGGAATATCCTTTTCCTTTCGTTGTGATGCAATGTAAAATTTTGGGACCCGGAATATCCTTTAAATCGTTAAGAACGGTCGTTAAGTTAGCAATATCGTGTCCATCGATTGGGCCAAAATACCGCAAATTTAAGGACTCAAATAGATTGCTCTGCTGGAGCAATGTAGCCTTTAATCCATTCTCGATTTTCGATACAATTTCTTGTGCGGATTTACCGAAGCTCGACATTTTACCCAACAAATTCCAAACGTCATCTTTTACTTTATTGTAGGTATGAGATGTTGTAATGTCTGTTAAATACTCCTTTAGTGCACCTACATTGGGATCAATCGCCATGCAGTTGTCATTCAAGATGATTAACATATTGTTAGGAATATCGCCTGCATGATTCATGGCTTCGAATGCCATACCTGCTGTCATTGAACCATCTCCAATTACGGCAATGTGCTGGCGTTGCGATTCTTTTTTATAACGAGATGCCACTGCCATTCCCAGTGCTGCAGAAATGGACGTACTCGAATGTCCTACTCCAAAGGCGTCGTACTTACTTTCCGAACGATTTGGGAAACCACTGATGCCTCCAAACAGTCGGTTTGTATGAAAAACAGGCTGTCGGCCCGTTAAAATTTTATGTCCATACGCTTGGTGGCCTACGTCCCACACCAACTGGTCATCTGGGGTATTGAAGACATAATGCAGTGCGACGGTTAACTCAGTTACACCCAAAGAAGCTCCGAAGTGCCCTCCATTGGCGGAAACATGGTCAATAATGAATTGTCTCAATTCCTGGCAAACAGCGGGTAGCTGATCCGCGGAAAGCTTGCGCAAATCCGATGGAGATTGAATCTTACTCAGTAAAGGCCCTGCTGGGAATTGGGTAGACACGATAATAATTTATTCAAGTGAAAGTTTAACAACACAAAGGTAAAAATGTTTTTCAGGCTTATTCGTTTTTTTGACTAGCCTGAAATAATCTCTTTTTTTCTAATTTACTTAAACTATCAAAACCTGATTTGGATATTTTATCTAAAATTTGGTTAAGTTCCTCTTCTTCAACGATTTCTGATGTGCTTACGCTAACTGTTTTTTGAGCGGCTACCGTAACATAGGACATTATTTTTTCCATTCGTTGGGAAGGTTTTTGTACACGTTTGGTGTAAATTACGAAAAAAACACCTGCTAGTGCCCCTCCGAGATGTGCAATATTTCCCCCACCATTAGATCCAACACTTTCAAGAACAGACCATATCACGTAAAATCCAGATATATATTTAATAGCAACCGGTCCGATTAGAAATAAATGAACCGTATAATTTGGCCGTAATGTCGCGGCAGCTGTAACGATTGCGTATACACCTGCAGAGGCTCCTATTAAATACATTGGACCCTGATTGATGAAAAATGGGATGGTATTCAAAACAACAATGTAGGTTACTGCGCCTGCTAAGCCGCCTACAAAGTACAATTGAATCGTCTTCGTTTGACCTAAAAAATCTTGTAAAATTTGACCGAACCAATACAAGAAAAGCATGTTAAACACCACATGCATCAGGTCCACATGCACCCAAAAATAGGTTAAAAAAGTCCACGGTTTATGGCTGAATTCTGCGAATCTGGAGGATAAACTTAGTTGTTCAAGAAAGCCTTCAAAAAAATCCGATTTACCTGTCAGTATGAGAGTTACTTTCGTCAACATTAAGGCAATGTATACCCCAACATTAATCACGATGAGTTGCATCAACCCCCGATTGGGTTGTTGGAAAATTAATTTTATATCACTCCAAATGCTTTGCATTTTAATAAAAATTAGTTCGTTTAGTGCCCCATATTTTTAAAAGTATCACCGCGAAAATCATCCCTCCAATATGTGCGAAATGCGCCACATTATCTCCTTCATATTGTTGTATGCCTTGATAGAGCTCGTATAATCCATAGAAGCTGACAAAATATTTGGCTTTGATGGGAATGGGAAGTGGGAACAAAAACATTTCTGAATTTGGGAATAGGTACCCGTACGCCATTAATATGCCAAAAATAGATCCTGAGGCTCCCCCTAAAATACTTCGATTAATGTATTCGTCATAATTGGCATGAATCCATTCCGTATTTAACGCTACACCCTGTGGAGAACCGATGACGGCGTAATGCTGTGCATAGTCCATTAAATTAAATGAACTTGGATTACTGAGAACTAATTCCGTCGCTCGACGGATTTCTGCGAAATCTACAAAATGTTGGATGCCAACATAAAGTAATCCGGCGCCTATACCGCAGAAAAAATAAAAGAAAAGAAACCGCTGAGCACCCCATATGCGTTCCAATAATGATCCGAACATATACAGGCCAAACATATTCCCTAATAAATGCATGAAACTTCCATGAACGAACATGTAGGTTACCACCTGAAAGATGTAAAAATCTTTGGCCCCAAAATAATGAAGGCTTAAGTATTCGTCTGGCAAAAACGATTTGCCAAGAAACATGCCCACATTAATTAGAATTAGTAATCGGACGTTTGGTGTTAATTCTCTAAACATAATTATTCTTCGTATCCCCAGTCGATGCGGGTTTTCATATCTTTAATAAGTAGCCCCATGGACTTAAAACTAGCCCGAATCTCATCTACTTTATCGTATTGACGATTAGCTTTAAAGTCTTGGTACAATTTCAACATGCCATTAATTAGCTGATCCTGTTGTGCAGGAAACTCTTCCAACAAGCCTAAAACATCTTCCATGAAACTGATGTAATGCAACTTCATCAAATCAAAATTCGTAGCTCCCAATTGTGCAAAACTCAATTGTCCCGTGTGCAATTGATTAATCTTCTTTACTAACGAAAATAGGTTGGCAATTGTTACAGCAGTATTTAAATCATCGTTCATCCCGTCGTAGCATCCTTGTATATCGGCCTGTATTTCAGCTTCGATTGACGTATCCACGGCTTCAATTGTATCGCTTGGGAACTCCATTGATTTTATGATGCGCAATCCATTCGCCATTCTCCTATATCCTTTTTGTGCGGCTTTTAAGGCATCGTTTGAGAAGTCTAACGTGCTTCTGTATTGTGATTGCAGCATAAAGAAACGGACCGTCATCGGGCTATATGGCTGTTCCAATAATGGGTGGTTTCCTGTAATTAATTCGTTCGGCAAAAATGAATTACCAAGCGACTTACTCATTTTCTGCCCGTTAACCGTCAGCATGTTTGTATGCATCCAATAGCGGACTGGTGCGCGGCCATAAGCGGCTTTAGCCTGGGCAATTTCGCATTCGTGGTGCGGGAATTTCAAATCCATGCCACCGCCGTGAATATCAAAGGTGTCACCTAAATATTTGTGGCTCATGCAGGTACATTCTAAGTGCCAGCCTGGAAATCCGTCACCCCAAGGGGATGGCCAACGCATGATGTGTTCGGGGGATGCTTTTTTCCAAAGTGCGAAATCGAGTGGGCTACGTTTTTCGCCTACGCCGTCTAAATCACGTGTTTCAGTTAAAAGGTCATCTAAAATACGTCCAGATAATTTACCGTAATCGCCCCCTTGTTTGTTGTAAGCTTCAATATTGAAATAAATAGAACCATTGGATTCATAAGCCATGCCTTTGTCAAGCAAGGATTTTGTTGTTTCAATTTGTTCAACAATATGTCCCGTAGCAGTAGGTTCGATACTAGGAGGTAATAAATTGAATTTCTGCAGAACTTCATGAAAATCATTTGTGTACCGTTGGACGATTTCCATGGGCTCCAACTTTTCCAATTTGGCCATTTTGCCAATTTTATCTTCGCCTTCATCACCGTCACCCACTAAGTGGCCGACATCGGTGATATTGCGTACGTAGCGCACTAAGTAACCGATTTTTTTGAGGTATCGGTGAAGAATATCAAAGGATGTAAATGTTCGAATATTGCCTAAATGCGCATAATTGTAGACGGTAGGTCCACAGACATACAACCCCACATGTGGCGCATTGATCGCTTCGAAAACTTCCTTCTCTCGACTTAGGGTATTGTATATTTTGAGTGGCTGCATGAATACCGGATGTGGGTTCTGTATAAGGGATTAAAATTAATCGGATTCTTTTAATTCACCAAACAAATGAGGGGCTTGTGAATTGTATTATCTTTGTATGTTTTTGGTAAAAAAATACTTTCGCCAATATGGTTTTAAAGGAAATAGGGGACGATAGAGCTTCTAGACTAGAATTTTTAAGAATTGCGGTCAACCTATATGCGACAGATCCGAATTGGATTCGTCCGTTAGACAATGATATTGAGTCAATATTTGATCCGAAAAAAAATACACAGTTTAAAAACGGTGAGGCTATTCGGTGGATATTGCTCGATGACACCGGAAAAACCATTGGTCGTGTCGCAGCATTTTATTCGAAATCCTCCGATGAAGTACCCGTGGGTGGGATGGGATTTTTTGAATGTATCGAAGACAAGACCGCGGCGTTTAAATTATTTGATGCCTGCAAGCAATGGTTGATTTCGAAGGGGATGGAGGGCATGGATGGGCCGATTAACTTTGGGGAACGTGATAGCTTTTGGGGCTTGATGGTTCAGGGCTGGGCGTATGAGCCAACGTATAAAATGCCTTGGACGAAGCCTTATTACATTGAATATTTTGAAGCCTACGGATTTCAAGATTATTTCAAGCAGCATGTTTTTGTTTCTTCCATCACGGGAGCAAATGTGACTGCAGGAATCGAAGAAAAAGCAGAACGAATTTATCAGAATCCGGATTATACGTTTAAACATATCGAGAAGTCGAATCTGCCTAAATATGCAGAAGATTTTCGAATCATTTTTAATGCAGCATGGTCTAAGTTTCCAGGCGTTTCTGCCATGTCCTCCGAACAAGCACAGAAACTAGTGCAGAAAATGAAACCCATCATCGACGAACAATTACTTTGGTTCGCCTATGGGCCAGCCGGAGAGCCAGTTGCCTTTTTTATTGTAATCCCAGATTTGAATCAAATCGTTAAACATTTAAATGGTAAATTAAATGTTTGGGGGATGATCAAATTCGTATTGTTAAAGCTCCGCGGTACGCTTACCCGTACATGTGGATTGATTTTTGGTGTGGTTCCGGAACATCAGGGAAAAGGCGTCGAATCTGCCATTGCACTACGTTTTCGTACGGCTGCACGTGAAAATCCATTTTATCCCTACACAACCATGGACATGAATTGGGTCGGGGATTTTAATCCGAAAATGCTTCGATTTGTTTCGCAGTTAGGCGCGACAAACGATAAAACATATATTACTTATCGTTTATTTTTTAACCCCAATCAGCCGTTTAGTCGGTGTGCTAAAGTTGGCTAAAATCATCCCTTATGAGTTTATTAACAATTGGAACTGTAGCGTTCGACGCGCTTGAAACGCCTTATGGCAAAACGGATAAAATTATCGGTGGATCATGTACTTACATTGCATTATCAGCCGCATTTTTCCAACCCAAAGTAAATGTGGTAGCTGTGGTAGGCGACGACTTTCCACAAGCATACATGGATACGCTGGAGTCCAAAGGAATTAACTTAGATGGTCTTCAAATTAAGGCTGGGGAAAAGTCTTTTTTCTGGGCTGGCAAATACCATAATAACATGAATTCTCGGGATACGTTGGTGACCGACTTAAATGTATTAGCTGATTTCAAACCTGTGATTCCTGCTAGCTATCAAGATTGTGAATACTTGATGTTGGGTAACTTAACGCCTCAAGTTCAAATCGAAGCAATAGAAGGTCTTTCAAAACGACCTAAGTTGGTGGTGATGGATACCATGAATTTTTGGATGGACGTAGCGATGGATGATTTAAAACGTGTGCTTAAGATGGTTGATGTGCTTTGTATTAATGATGAGGAGGCACGCCAATTATCTGAGCAATATTCGTTGCGCACTGCTGCGAAATTAATTATGGCGATGGGACCTAAAACCCTTATCATCAAAAAAGGAGAACATGGTGCGCTATTGTTCCAAGGTTCGGACATGTTTTACTGCCCAGCTTTACCACTTGAGGAGGTATTTGATCCAACAGGTGCTGGCGATACGTTTGTAGGGGGCTTTATTGGCTACTTAGCAAAAACAGATGATATCTCATTTGAGAATATGCGTAAGGCGATCGTTTATGGATCAGCCATGGCATCTTTCTGTGTGGAGAAATTTGGTACGGAACGTTTGTTGGAAATCACTGACCAGGATTTAGATGGTCGGGTGAATGAGTTCCGTGAATTAGCGCGTTTTTAAATTGCACCTACAATAACTTCGTGAAGATTTGAGGGATCTAGGTATTGATTTGCTAGTTCTCTCAAATCTTTTGAGGTACATGCCATGATTTGATGCTGGAAATGATCATAAAAATCAATTGGCAGTCCTTCCAAATAGATAATTTTTAGCTTGTCGGCAATATCAAATGCCTGCGTAAGCTCTCCTGTAAAACTACCCATCAAATAGCTTTTAACAATCTCAAGTTCGTCTGATGGGATTAAATTTGTACGAAGTTCTTGGATTTCTCTTCTGATTTCACTGCAAGTTTCAGCCGCATTTTCTTTATTGACATCAGTGCCTATTACCCAATATCCTGCTCGCTTTAAGGGGACTAATGAAGAAGAAATTCCGTACGTGAATCCTTTTTCTTCACGAATATTTTTTTGCAATCGCGATCCGAAAAATCCACCTAGAATCGTATTCAAAACACTGAATTTGTAATAATCTGGATTCTGGCGATTCATGCTCACTTGACCCATTCGAATCGAACATTGAAGTGCCTGCTCACGTGATTCATGCGTGCGTGTGGCACGTGGTGAAACTAGTACTGGGCGTTCAAAAAGGGCTGTTTTTGGCGTAATGGATAGGTCAACTAACGAGGCGACACATGCTATGGCCTCCGCACTTATTTGGCCCGAAAGGAATATGGTTGGTTGTTGGCCTAACCAATTAGTCTGATGAAACCCCACTAATTCTTCTCGTGTAATTTCTTGTAGGCTTTCCGCATTGCTTACGCGCCCATAGGGGTCGTTGGGGAACAATTGTGAGCGAAAGATTTGACTAGCGCTAAAAGCTGTCTTTTGCCAATTCAATTTATTCTTTTGAATTTCAATGGCAATTTCTTTTTCAAACTCATCTCTCGGAAAGGTGGCTTGGGTAATGATTTCAAAAACCAATGGCATCAATGATTCGAAGTGCTTGGTTAATCCGAATACGGTGAAGGTCGCATGATCTAAGCTTGATTGAACATCCCAAAATGCGCCATAAAAATCAAATTTTTGATTTAGCTCTTGTGCCGTATGTTGTTGCGTTCCACGCTTCATTAACATGGATGTAATACTTGCCACGCCAGCCTTTGTTGCTTCGCTCGCGCCTGCATGAATTGTATACTCGAATTTAAATACGGGCTGCTCTCCTAATGATATCGAATGGATAGGTACACCTTGTTTAGTTGTGTATGTATTTGTGGTAGGAAACTGAATCCAATCAATGGGATAGGCAGGGGGAGCAAGTGTCCGATCAAGCATGTAGGGGAAGTTGGAGGTAGGCTTAAAACACAAATGACATCCCGAGAGATGTCATTTGATGAATGAATAGCGTTAATTTATTTTCTTTCTTGATTGATTGCTGCCAATAAAGAAATACGTAATGTATTAGCGAGTGGGCTGCTAGATCCTGTAGGAACTAAATAAGCAAAATCAAAACCATATTTTTGGTCTAATTTAAACCCTATACCCATCGTGAAATATTTACGATCACCTTTCATGGCACTTTCGTTGAAATAACCACCACGAATTGCAAATGTATTATTGTAAAGATATTCAGCACCTAATGAAGCCGTTACTTCTTTTAACTCCTCGCCAAATCCATCCGGAGCATCAAACAAAGAACCGAAAATTCCTCCGATAGCTGTTGTGTTGTTAGGATCTGTACCTGTTATGGCTCCGTTTGCATCAACCGACTGTGGCGTTGGAACCATTAATTTGTTTAAATCTAACGTCAAGGTTAACTTATTTTTCTCATCGATATTCTTAACTCCGGCAATTCCAGCACGCAGGTTTGTTGGAATGAAGTTTTTATCTAAACCACCATAAGAAACTTTACCTGAAATGTTAGATAAAACTAAACCATAAGTTAAGTTCCAATTTTTCTCTGTTACGGAGTTCCAATATAATGCTAAATCAGCAGCAACTGTTTGAGCAGGCTTCATCTGAGAACTAACCGCTTGGTAGCCGCCAGTTAAATTTGAATTGATATATTTTAAATTAACACCCAACGATAATGCATTAGATAATTTACGAGCATGCGCTAAGGTTAGTGCGTATTCTTTGGAATTGAAATTACCAGCACTTGTTCCATTTGCTGTAGTAGCTTGGAAAAGGCCTTGATCAAAATAGTTGATTGAGAATCCGAAAGCTTGATCTTTCGATGTTTTCTTGTAACCCGCAATGTTATACAATGCCATGTCATTTACTAAATTACGTAACCATGGGGTGTATGAAATAGCGAATCCTAGGTCTTTATCTGCTGTCGCTAATTTGGCCGGATTCCAATATATTGCATTAACATCGGATGAAATGGCAACACCTGCGTCTCCCATACCTGCAGAACGTGCATCAGGAGAAACATTTAAAAACAACATGGTTGGAGTAGGAACGCGACCTGCGTTCGTTTGGCCTAAAACGGTAGTTGGTAATTGCCCAAAGGTTAGCGTGCTAATAGATACAGCAACTAAAGTAAAAACTACTTTTTGGATGATCGAATAATTCGTTGTCATTGTATAAAATTTATAAGAGAGTCTCTTAGCATTAAAGCTAGATTCAAAAATAGTTATTTTTAAGGTAAATGTTTGAAATTTAAAAAAAATCTTTGTCAAAATTTATTTTAGGGTCAATATTTTAGATTTAACGGTTTCGATGATTTTACCTTTACTATCAAGTACATTTAGCTTAACAAAGCCTATTCCACCTGTACCAAGCGTATTCACTGAAAATTCAAATCCAGCTTCTTGATCCGACATTGGAATCAAATCACCTGTTTGCTGAAGTATTCGCTCACCGACCAAATTATAAATTTCAAGTTCATATCGATCTGAGCTCCACACTCGATTAAGTTGCGTCCTGAATGTCATTTTATCTTGTGCAGGATTGGGGTATAATTTCCAACGCTGGGAAGTAGAAGCATTTTCGCCAACTGTAAATTTAAACGATTGTAGGCTCGCATTATTGTTACTATCCCAACAATTCACCCGTAAATCATATAAGCCAGCTTTCAGGTTTGTAAACATGTAACGCAAACTGCCTTGATTGGGTGTGTCCAATCTGGGTTCCCAATACGGTAGCATGGGGATTTGTAATGTATCGTTCAAAGTTAAATAAGCAATTTCATTTTTTGGCCCTTGCCACTGTAGCCCTTGGTCATCTGAAATAGTAATCTGACAAATTGGATTTGCCGAAAAGACCCCTTGAATTGGTTCATCCGGAAACGTAATCTGAATTACGGGAGGCTTTGTATCTGTCAATTCCATCTGTTTTCGCTGGACTAGTTGGTGCCCTGAAATAGCAATTCCTGATTTCGCTTGACCAATAAGCTTCATTTCCATTTGGCTTTTCGATGTGGGTAGACTGTTAGCGAAAATGGACGAAATTCCTTGTTTTAGCGCATGTGTGGATTTTCCAATAAGCTTTCCTGGTAATTCATAGCTAAATGCAGCGCCTTTCGTTCCCAAGGTTTTTGCACCCGTATTGGCTGCATAATAATAAGCAATTAATGGGCCTTCCGTTTCGCTTTCTGATTTGACCAAATAATTTGGCCCATCAGGCGCAATTGTTAAGGCATTACTTTGCCAGGGTAATGGACTGCTCGGGTCGCCCAACAAACTTATATTGCGGTTAATGACTCCCGTTTTGCTATCATTTTTTGTATCTCGAAATAAATCCCCCAATCGGTAGTTAGAAGATTTCATATTAGCGGATACATATTTGTAAAAGGCTTTTCCGAAAATGTAATTGCTACTTTGAAATACAGGTCTTGTTGTACTGATTAGCGCAATGGAGCCCCCTTGTGGAGAAAGTAAGGCGAGTTCTCCCCCTGAAAGTTGATTCGGATCATCGAACCGACCGAACTGGCAAGTTGCGGTCAACAGGATAGGAAGGTGTTGGCTATTTTTTAGGCCAATGATATCATTGTTTGTCAGGATCTTTTCATCTGTCCAACCACTTTCTGACCCATGGCCGATGAAGTGGATGAAATCAGCATCTTGTGTAAATAAGGAAAGAACTTGTTTTTTTGCAGCGGAAGAGGTGTATTGGCCGTTGGAAACCTCCATCGGGAATTGATCCAAATAGGTTTTTTGATAATCAATTGCAAATTTTCCTGCTTGGATGTAAGCCGAAAAATCCTCCGCATCCTGCATGTGAATGGAGAAATCGCCGTCATCAGCGACCCAACTAAACCGGTAGGGTCTTCTAGTTGCGGGTGAAGGTTTAGATTGGTAATCAATTAATTTTTGAATAAACATGTTGGCCTCAATCGGATTTTTTGCTGGAATTCGGCCGATGGCTAGTTGGAGATTCGGTTGTGTATTCTCCCAATCTCCCGCTTGCGAATCTATGATGCCAAAGTAATCGTCAGACGAATAACTTACTAAGGGCTGTGTGGATTCTAGGCTTTGATAGGTAGGGACGTAGCTATTTTTTTCTAAGGCGCTAGCTACGGTAGACTTACCTTTGTAGTCGATGGATGCATCTCCTAAAATCAACACATAACGCAAGGTCGTCTGACTTGCCAAAGCCTTCAGGTAATTTCGAATAGCACTCACATCTTGTTTGCCTCCTGAAAATTCGTGATAAATTTGAGCTGTTGAGACTATTTGAGTGGGTATTTTTTGGATGTTCGACTTGAATTTTGCTAGTTTTTCTGCTGCTTGTTGCAAAGGTGGACTTGTGATAATAATAAGCTGCAACTTGGGGTCTTGGGCTAAGAGGTCCTGATTCGAAATCCGCTCTCGCCAAACAGGATATGCTGTTAGGCTTGAATTTCCAAGGGCTAATTGGCTGCCTGGGGAAAAACGAATTTCCATTTCTGCTCCGGGAGGTTGTATTTGTTGCCATTCATTTTGACCATTTTTCAGCCAAAGAAGGCTCGAAGCTTGTAAATTTGGTATTTGCACATTAGCCGTTGTGTCACGGGAATTGGCAAATAAATATAGAGGCTGGTCAGTAGTCGCATTGAATTTTCGTTTGTAGGCAAATTGAATGTAGTCTATATATCCAGCTCCTGAAGTAGTTTGATACGCGATGTTCCAATTCCAGTTTGGGCCGGAAGAATTCATCTTTATGGGTTGCTTTACATCCGCAAAAAATGCTTTTTGGTCATACCTATTTCCTGAAATAGCAGGAATTTCGATTGATATAGGGGAATTACCTGGAATGGCGAGCGTGAATTTACTTGGGGTGGTTCCGCCAGCATAAAAACGTGCTTTTAATTCAGCAGATGTACCATCTAGGACATCTCTAATCACATATTGCAGGGCTAAATTTCCTGTTCCGAAAAATGCATCTCCAAGCCATGTCCGTCCAGATTGAATTAGGTTATATTTTTCAGGTTCGTAGTGGGATAAGGTATGGGCGAAGTTTAATGGATTCCCGATTCCTTTTGGTGGTTTTAGCGTGGTAATGCGAAGCGGCTTTGGGTCGTCTATACGTAAATAATAATAGCTTGAGTCTGAATACGTATTCGTTTCTTGGTTCCAGGAAGCGGATTTTACATCAAATTGAAGTTGGTTCGGGGATTCTCCCCAAAATATCAGTTGGCCATTTCCTTCTATTGCAATCGGAACCGGAAATAAGTTATTCGTGGGAGCTTTGGCTGGATCTTGTGGAAGCATGCCTGGTGCAGAGGTGTACAAACCGAAATTTTGTGAATTGCCGGTGATTTGATGTTTTTTCAACCACGCTTGATCGATTCGATAGAATCCGGAGTTAGCAATCGCTATCCGGTGCCAAGTGCCTTGCTTTAATATAGATTGGGCAAATGAAGCAAGCGGGAGGCCAATGAGTAAAATGCCGATAAATCGGAATTTAGACCAAAGGTTCTTGCGGTTGTACATATGCGTTTTTGGCAACTAAATAATTTTTTCTTGACTGAGAATCCTGACAAATGTAACGTGTTCTGCGAAGTTTCCCTTTGATGAGGATCAGGTTTTTTAGTTGGAACACAGATCCTTCTTCTAAATCAATAAGCCGAGTGCCTATCGCTGGTTGTGTATCGAATGATGCTAATACGGTAACAAGTGGGGCATAACCCGTAGAGGTAGCCGCCGGATTCTGAAGGTATTTCCTAAGTACGTGAACGAGCGAGGCAGGTAATAATTCCTCATCTAAAATAGGCTCAAATAGTTCATAGAAATTCCGTTTCCATTCGATCCCATGCGGATTTACGTTGCTTTTGTGGATATCATAAGTTACTCGATGTGCCACTTCATGGATATAGGTGACTAAAAATGCATACGGGTTTAAGTTGTGATTTACTGTAACTTGATACCCTTTTGTAGGCGAGTAGCGAAAGTCGCCAAGCTTTGTGCCGCGTGCTTTCGAGACGATAAAGTTGAATGGATGGTCTTGCCATAATTGAAAGCAATATTCGGCCACTTCAGGAGGGAAGTGATCAAAGAATGATTCTATTTTTTTGCTTTTCGTCATTCGAGGGAATAAAAAAAGTCCTCCACAAGTGAAGGACTCTTTTCTGTAGCTTGGCTAAAATTATTTAGCAGCAGCAGTGTCAGCAGCAGCAGTGTCAGCAGCAGCAGAATCAACTGGTGCAGCAGCAGCAGTATCAACAGCAACTGAATCAGCAGCAGCCTCAGTTTTTTTCTCACCACAAGATGCTAAAGTTACCATACCAGCAACGAAAGCTAAAGCGAATACTTTTTTCATTTTTGTAATATTTTAAGGTTTGAGTCCCAAAAGTAGTAGGAAAAATTAGAATACCCAAAGAATTGCTTAAAATTTTAAGATTATTTTAAGTTTTGGATAATTTTTTATCAAAAATCCCCCTTTTGCGGCCTAATGGCCACATTCAATCTTTGGAAAATTAAGTTTAAATTAAGGTGTTGGGCAGGTATCCCTCAGAAATGCGGTGTTTTACTTAATTAAATCCTTAAATCGGTCGTAAAAGCCACTACTTTTAAAGGTGAAGGATTTGTGTAAAACATAGTTTGACACAAAACTAAATCCCATGCCAGTTACCGTGGTCGAAACCTGTGTGACATTGATGCGTTTAATCGAATAAGGTATTTGAATAAAATAATCTGCGTAGTTGCGCGAAATAACCGAATAGGGTGTAACGCTAAAAAACCAAGTTACAAATCCGGAAAAGGTAGCAACGAGCAAAAATTTAATCATTTCGCGTTGGGTTTGTTTCGTCTGCCGGGCATTAAAGGCAAATAATTTGGTAAGGATAAAGCCCGCAATTAAAGAAATAAAATACGCGGGTAAAATGGTGGACTCGTACGACATGCGAAACCAATCCTTTAATAAACCACCTGCTAAAAGCTGAATCAATGCCCCAATCCCCGCAATAATAAAATATGCGACTAAATCTTTTCGATTAAATAGGCTTGATTGCTTCTTCAAATCTTTGGCGTCTTAAAATAACGATTTCACAATTGTTGGATAAATACCGAGTACCAATGTCGCCAAGGTACTCATGATTAAGGCTACTTGATACAATCTAGGAATATGAATTACTTCCATCTCGCTCTTTTTAAAATATGCGGCAATGATTCCTTTGAAATAATAGTAAATACCTACGGCCGACATTAATACGGCTACGATAATTGAATAGGTAATGTTGCGGTGGAATGTGTCTGCAAAAACAAAAAACTTTCCCCAAAAGCCAGCCGTCAATGGTATGCCTGCAAGCGATAATAGTGATATGGTCAAGCAGAAGGCCAACAATGGATTCTGTTTCGCTAAACCTTCAAATGCTTGAAAATTTTCTGGTTTTTCAACGCGGCCTGTTTGATATTCCGATACGATTTTAAAAATCGCAAAGGTGGTAACTGTGGCTAGGGTGTAAGCCAACGAATAATATAAAATGGTGGAGGTTGTCGATGATTGATTCGCTGAAATGGTCATCAGCATATATCCCGCATGCGAAATACTCGAATAGGCTAACATGCGCTTCATGCTTTGTTGGTACACCGCCGTCACATTACCAATCACCAGCGTTAACATACTGATGAAATATACCGGTAATGCCCACGTTGCATACAAAGCACCGAACATACCTGAAAAAACATGGAAAAGAGCTGCAAATCCAGCTGTTTTTACGACTGTCGACATAAACATCGTAAAGATTGTTGGTGCGCCATCGTATACATCTGGCGTCCAAAAATGGAAAGGAGCCGCTGAAACTTTAAATAGCATGCCTACAAGCATCAAAAGAATTCCTGCATACAGGAAGGTTGGCATGGATTCTTTAGGGGTACTTGCAATTGCGTTTGCAATATTGGCAATATAAAATGAGCGCGTAGCTCCATAAACTAAGGTAATGCCAAATAGTAAAATTCCGGTGGCAAAAGCACCCATTAATAAATACTTAATCGCTGCTTCATTGGATCGAAGATTACGCTTGTCGGAGCCCGTCAAAACATACATGGAAACGGAAAGGATTTCCAGGCCAACGAACAGCATGATTAAATGGTCGAAGGAAACCATTAAGATGGCACCAACAACCGAGAATAACATGATGGCATAGTATTCAGCCGGGTGAGTATGCTCGTCATCTTGTCCGAAGGCATTCGAAAATGCGACCACAAAAAACGCAGCTAATTGAATAATAATACTAAAATTAATAGAGGTGTTCGTCGAGCGGAACATATTACCGAACCACAGATATTCATGATTCCAATCCGCCACTGTTAAGCCCATGCTAAGGGCTAAAAAACCTAACGTGAATGTTTGAATGGTTTTTCGTGAAAGCCAAAAGCCCAAAAATAAATTACTAATTCCAAAAATTGATAAAGCAATAATAGCCGTCATAATAGATGCGTTATATAGATCTTAGTTAAGTAATTGCGTTAATTTCTCCACGCTTTCAGCGCTGTAATTAAGTACGGTTTGCGGAAAAATTCCACCCACAAGTACAAGTATTACTAGCGGTACTAAGACCATTTTTTCTGCTGATGTTAAATCCTCAAATTCTTTTGTGATGCGTGAAACATTACCAAACATGCTTTTTTGAATCAAGCGTAACGTGTAAACCGCTCCCAAAATGATGGTAATTCCGGCAATAATCCCAATCCACATGTCAAGATCAAAGACACTTTTCAATAATAGAAACTCGCCGATAAATCCATTCGTTAACGGCAAGGCAACCGAACCTAAACTTAGTACAACAAAGGCAACACTTAAAACAAAAGATGCCTGCGTTATTCCTCCCAATTGGGCTAGTTCGCGTGTTTTTGTTCTACGCTCAATAATTTCGATGATGAAAAATAATCCTACAATGTTAATACCATGCGAAAGCATTTGGTATAATGAACCCTGAATTCCAGCTAAACTGCCGGTTAATATCCCTGCCGACATAAGTCCTACGTGTGCAAAAGAAGAATAGGCAATGAGGCGTTTCGCATCTTTTTGTTGGATTGCGATGATTGAACCATATATAATACCAATCACCGAAAGTATTGTTACCGTAGTTCCCCACGTAATCATTCCCAATGGAAACATGGGCAATACGAGTCTAATCACACCATAAGTCCCCATTTTTAACATGATTCCGCCCAGCAACATACTTCCTTGCGCTGGGGAAGTCGTGTAGGTATCTGGTTGCCAAGTGTGGAAAGGGAAAATAGGCATCTTGATTGCAAACGCAATGAAGAATGCTAGAAACAAATAGTTTTGAGAAGTCGCAGGTAAACTACGCGCCGTCTCAACTAAGACATCAATATCAGCGGAACCTACTGCTCCTGGTGTGCGCAGATACACGTAGATTAAACCAATTAATAAGAATAGCGAACCAAAAAGGGTATAGACAAAAAACTTAAACGTGATTGCGATTCGATTTTCCCCGCCAAACTGTGCAGATAGAAAGTAGATGGGCAACAAAGAAGCTTCAAAGAAAAAATAAAATAAGAATGCGTCTTTCGCTAAGAATGAACCCAACAAAGCAGTCTGCATTGTCAAAATCAACCCTTGGTAGACGGGGTTATTAGCTCTGTCCGTATTTGCCGTGCTCCCAATGATAAACGGAATCAATAAACCTATTAAACCAATCAATATCCCATTAATTCCATCCACCCAAAGTGAAAACGAAAGCCCTGCTTCTGGAATCCATGGATAGGAAATAGCGATGGCATTAGCGGACTGACTTGATTGAATTAACACATAAGCAACTATAATCGCCTCAATGATCGACCCAGTTAGGGAAATGACAAATGCATTTTTAGGTTTGGCGATTAGTAAAAAGCTACCTAATGCAAGTGGAAATAAAAGTATAAAAAGTAAATACATGCCTTTAGCGTCGATTAAAGATTATAAAATCCAAGTCTTTAGACCCAAAAATAAAATGACAGTTACCGAAATAACAATCATAAAAATATAGTAGCCTACGTTTCCCGTTTGGATCCGTCGGAATTCTGAGGATGCATACTGGACAATTTTACCCACACCCTCTACTAGTAGATCCAAAACTAAAAACTCGAAAATTTGATGCAAGAAATTACTCAAGAGGCTAATTGGCCGAACAATAAGCATATCATACAATTCATCGATGTAGAATTTATGGTATATAACCTTTTGAATTCCAGTAACTGATGCATCCGATCCTGGTACAGATTTCTGCATACCAAAAATATAGATTGCCAGCGCCGCAGGTAAAAATGCGGCCAATAATGGCGCGCCACCTTCTAAACTTAAGAAATTAACTTCAGCTGCCTCACCAGCTGCAGGAAGCAGTGGGGCTAACCAATGAGCTAAGAATTCATTCCCGCCAGCAAAATGAGGCAAGTTGATGATTCCACCTCCCACAGAGAATATGGCTAAAATAATTAATGGCAGTGTCATTGTCCATGGAGATTCATGCAAGTGATCTGCTTGTTTTTGCGAACCTCTGAATGCACCAAAGAATGTTAAAATAAATACGCGGAACATGTAGAATGACGTCATGGCTGAACCTAAAATCGCCAACCACCACATGATTGGATCGTGATGATACAAGCTAGCCAATATCTCATCTTTAGAGAAGAAACCTGCAAAAGGAGGTATACCCGCAATGGCAATTGTGCCTAACAAAAATGTGACGTAAGTTATAGGCAAGTGGCTTTTTAATCCACCCATTTTCCGAATGTCTTGCTCGTCGGACATCGCATGAATAACCGAACCCGCCCCTAAAAACAACAATGCCTTAAAGAATGCATGCGTCATGACGTGAAAGAAAGAAGCCGTGTAAGCTGAGGCGCCGAGTCCCATAAACATATAGCCCAATTGGGATACGGTAGAATAGGCTAATACTTTTTTGATGTCGTTTTGGAATAAACCAATAGCTGCACCGAGTAAAGCGGTAGCAAGTCCAATCCATCCTACAAAATGCAATACTTCTGGGCTCAATTCGAACAACACATTGGCTCGAATAACCATGTAAATTCCTGCCGTTACCATGGTTGCCGCGTGAATTAATGCCGAAACCGGTGTAGGGCCCGCCATGGCATCCGGTAGCCATGTAAATAATGGAATCTGAGCTGATTTACCCATTGCGCCAACAAACAAGCAGAAGGCGATTAATCCTACATTATCAGGTACATTGCCCTCGTTAATGGATGTAAAAATGGAGGTGTAATCTGTTGTGCCAAAATTTTGTATCAATAAGAAAATACCCACCAAGAATCCCAAGTCGCCAATGCGGTTCATGATAAACGCTTTACGCGCCGCATCACCATAGCTATTTTTCTGGTTCCAAAATCCGATTAATAGATAGGAGCATAATCCTACACCTTCCCAACCAATAAACATGACGACGAAATTTGCGCCTAAAACAAGTATCAACATAAAGAAGATAAACAAATTTAGGAAAGCAAAAAATTTGCCCAAACCCGCATCATGTGCCATATAGCCCATCGAATACACATGAATCAACGTTCCAACACCCGTGATAATAAGGAGCATTAAAATGGATAATTGGTCCACTTGAAACGCAAATGGAATAGACAATTCGCCTAATTTCATCCATTCGGCTAATGTGTAAATCTGCGTTTGACCGTCAAAATTTAAAAATAATTGCAAGGATAAAGCAAATGCCACTACAGGTGGAATGGTTCCGATTATACCGGCTAATTGCTTATTCAATTTGGGGAATGCGAGTCCATTTATGAGAAAACCAATAAACGGAAGCAAGGGAATTAAATAGAATAATGACATATGATTAGGCTGATTGAATGTGTGCTGGAATTAATTTTTTAATTTATTAAGCACACCGATATCAATACTTTGAATGTTTCGGTAAATCATAACAATAATGGCTAGGCCTACAGCAACTTCAGCCGCGGCAACTGCCATGATAAAAAAGACAAAAATTTGACCTGCTGGATCTGAAAAATAAGATGAAAATGCGGCCAACAATAAATTGACAGCATTCAGCATGAGTTCAACGGCCATGAATACAATAATTGCATTGCGGCGGGTCAAAACTCCCAAAATTCCAATGCAGAATAAAGCGGAACTTACAAGAATGTAATGAGTTAGTGGTATTGTGCGTAATACTTCTGGAATCGATTGCATAGTCGTTATTTAAATGCATTTATGCGAGGCAAAAATACGAAATAAACTGAATTTTATAGTCCCTAACGTTGAAAACCTTGTAATTTTATTTCAGTCAATTTCCGTTTTGTATCCATGGGGAAATCACCCTTCATCATCCAATCGTAATAGGATGGATCTGATTTGAGGACTTCCAAAATAGGTCTACCAATATGTTTGCCAAAATTAAAAACGGCAATTTGATCTTTATTATAAACCATACGATTAGCAAAATCGATCGAATTCGATGCGCTTAATTCATGTAATTTTTGGACATCATTTTGGATTGGGAAATAGTCATTCCCGTCCGCATCCTTCAGGCTGGTGTTTGCGTAGTGTTTTACCTGGGCGTTTAAAACTTCTAATGTGGCTAGCACATCGGCTTCAGCTCCGTGTGCTCCCACTAATTCTTTATTACAATAAAATCGGAAAGCAGCTGTTAGATTTCGAGGTTCCATCATATGGAAAATTCGTTGGGCATCCACTAATTTTCGATTTTTCATATCAAAATCTACATCATTGCGTAGAAATTCTTCAACCAACATGGGCACATCGAAACGATTCGAATTGAAGCCTGCTAAATCACAACCATCTAAAAATGTCGCTAGGGATTTTGCTACTTGCTTAAAATTTGGCTCATCTAGTACGTCGGCATCATAGATTCCATGAACTAAAGATGCCTCTAATGGAATTGGAATACCCGGATTAACACGTCTTGTTTTTACCTCTACGGAGCCATCGATATTAGCTTTAGCAATGGATATTTCGACGATTCGGTCGCGATTGACCATTATTCCGGTGGTTTCTAAGTCGAAAAAGGCCAACGGTCTTTTGAGTTGTAATTGATGCTCCATAGCTTTTGAATTTTAATAGGCATAAAGGTAGCTTATTATTACCTTTGTTCGATGAAATTCACCCCTAAAGCCATATTTTTTGACTGGGATCACACGCTATGGGATCACGATCGAAATGCAAATGAAGTGTTAATAGAATTATTTGACGCCTTCAATCTGCCGTTGGCCGACGAGACCTTTATGTGGAGCACGTTTCAGCAAATCAATGATTCGCTTTGGGAGGACTATCAATTGGGGAGAATTTCGCAAGAAGTACTTCGTGAAACTCGGTTTATCCGGTTTTTCGATGAATTGCAAATCGATGGACCCATACGTGAATTTTCAGAGGCGTATTTACAAAAGACCCCTCGAAAAACAAATTTAATTCCTGGCGCATTTGAGGTCATTGAGCACTTGGCTCAAAAATACCCACTTTATATTTTAACGAATGGATTTACTGACATTCAATGGGTTAAAATCGATGGAGCTGGTATGCGGCATTTTTTTCAAGAAATAATTACCTCAGACATTGCTGGGTATAAAAAACCGGCTCGCGGTTTTTTTGATTATGCTTTAAAAATTGCCGGAATTTCTCCTGGAGAAGCTGTGATGGTCGGAGATCATTCCGTGATTGATATTCAGGGTGCTGCGTATGCGGGAATTCCTGGGATACACTTGAATCAACGAAATGAGGATTCATCGTGTAAAATTCAAATTTTGGAATTGCATGAGCTTCTAGAGTGGATTCACTAGTTATTCAAAAAGGGAAAGTTGGTTGTCATTGGCCTTGCGGTCGACTATCTTTTTGTCTCGAATAAAGCGCTTGTTCCCCTCTAAAAAAGCGGTAAACTTTTCGATTTGCTCATACAATGGATTGAAGTCCATGGTGTTAAGATGATAGGATTCGACATAGACATCAGCAAAATCTGTGATAACATAATCCAGTTGTTCGATGCCAAATTTCTGTAGGCCTAATAAATACAGGTTTTGGTGATTTTTTAAAAATCTCCCTGGTTCATAATAGGAAGTGCTTTTTAAATCAAAGGCAACGTGCTCCCCTACACCATCCACATAGCCGTAAATTTGAGTGTTTTTATAGCGGGATTCGACGTAAAATTGGGTCTTATATTTATCCGGAATCAGGTTCCTCGCTTTGTCGATAATTCCTTCCGCAAACAAATCTTCATTTTCACCCAAGGTTACAGCTCTTTCAAAATCAACTCCTTTTTGCTGGGCTTTTGTCGTTGGTTTTTTTACGCGATTAATCCGTTCAATCATCTCGATTTCATCTACAATAATTTTCCCATTCACATCGCGCGTTTGGTTTAGATATAGCGAAAATGAATTTAAGAGCGTCGGGTATAGTCGGTAAATCATGGGTACTTATCCGATTTGAAGGCGTGTTACAGGTGTGTTATTGACCAAATGCGATTCAGTAATCTCTTCTACATCCGAAAGCTGAACATTTCCATAAAATACGCCTTCTGGGTATACAACCAAGGTGGGCCCTTTTCCGCAAAAATCTAAACATCCTGCCTTTTGGATACGTATTTTGGTATCTAAGCCCTGTGCTGCCCAAGTTGATTTGAATTTGTCAATAAGTTCCATGCTATGACCTGAACCGCAACATTTTTTTGGGGCATCTTTGTCATTTGCGCAGATAAATACATGTTTTTCGAAGTGCATTAGGAGATAGGTTTAAGTTGAACAACAATAGGACAATGGTCAGAGTGCATCGCATCTGGTAATATATAGGCATTGTGAATACGTTCTTTTAACTTGTCTGAGGCAAGGTGGTAATCGATGCGCCAACCTAAATTTTTTCCTCGCGCACCGGCACGGTAGCTCCACCACGAATACTGATGTGGTTCGTCGGAACGAATCAGACGAAAAGTATCCACAAAACCATTTTGAATGAAGTTTTCCATCCATTCTCTTTCTTCGGGCAAAAATCCAGAACTAGTGGCATTTCCCTTTGGATTATGGATATCAATTGCGCGGTGACAAATATTATAATCACCTGAAATGATCAGATGCGGAATTTGAGTTCGTAATTTAGTTACATACGCATGGAAGTCGGCCAGCCAATCCATCTTGAATGCTTGGCGTTCATCCCCACTCGAGCCCGAGGGCATATAGACACTCATCACAGAAACATGCTCGAAGTCGATTCGGATAACGCGGCCTTCTGAATCGTATTTTTCAATTCCACATCCAATTTCAACATGATTTGGTTTGATTTTCGAAAATATGGCAACGCCAGAATAACCTTTTTTTTGCGCGGAGTGCCAATAGATGTGATAGCCCAAGGCTTCAATTTCTTGCGTGTCGACTTGCTCGCGTTCTGCTTTTAATTCTTGAATGCAAATGATATCAGCTGCTTGTTCCGCTAGCCAAGAAATAAAGCCTTTTTGGATGGCGGCACGAATGCCGTTAACATTATAGCTGATTATCTTCATGCCGATTAAAAGATTTCAGATTCAAAGTAATGCACAATATGTGCTTTCAGCAAGAGATCTTGTTCTTTTAAATTGAGGGTTGGCACAGGTGAAACTAAATTCCAGTGGGGCCATCCTTCAGAATCCAGCCCCTCTAAGGCATAAAATCCGCTATAACTGAGGACTTTACAGGTCGCAATGTGCATTAAATCTTGTTTTTGTTCCTTGGTAAAGTGCGCATGCCCTTGCCCCAACTCTTGTACCCCGATTAAAAATAAAACGGATTCTAAATCTGTTGGCCTTTTCTGAAACTGATTTTCAAAAAAGTCTAGGACCGCCTCAAATGAAGCGTGCACGATGGCGGGTTCAAATTCCATGGGAAAATTTAGGGAACGACAATAGAAACCTTGAATTTGGATGACTCCAACACAGCTTTTTGTCCTTTTGGATTGTTACCAATCAGCACGAGATTGCCCTCAATTTCGGTATCAGACAAATAGGTGATGTTTAGACGTCCCACCCCATTCTGTACACCCGAACTATCGGGCATTTTAGCTTCGTAAAAATTGTTTTTATTTCGGAAATCATCCACATTGTGAATGATATTGCCAATATTGCCAGACTCTCCATCTCCAGGAATAAAATACGTACCCGTACCTCTAAGTTGGAATATCTTCACATAAATTGTCTCTTTTGATTGCTGATTTGTAGCCGTCAAGCTTAACACTTTTTGGCCTGATTCAGATCGAATACTTGCAGAAACTGCATCGCATTGAATAACATGTTCGCCTTCGTGACCGAATTCTATTGTGCCAACTAAATAGCCTTTTTGCGTTGGGGTATCACTAAATGAATTCTCAAAACTGATAATTAAAACGAATAATCCTAGTCCAGTGTAAAGAAAATTCACAGGATTTTTAATGAAGGATAACACAAACGCTCCAATCCAGCTTGTTTTCACAAAACGCTTAAATCCATACTCACGGGAAGTAGAGTTGCTCATTGGGATGAACGTTTTTAAATGATTAGACCAAATTTATTAGGAAAACAAAAATACGACAAGTTATTTAACAGGCAAAGGTATTTATTGCGCATTTGAGAAATAAATTATTTTAAGGTCATTTGTTCCCGATGAAATGTAGGCAATGAGACACTGATTTGGTAAATTTGAAAACTTGTTGGCGTTGCAATCAGTTTAAATGCTAGTTAATTACTTAATTTGAGTTTCCATGAAATCATTTTCGATTCCTTCACTTTTCAAAAGTAATCTTATTGGTCGAATTAAAGAGGTTCGTCGACAACGTGATAAATTGAAACGAGACTTTAGCCCTTCAAAGTTAGATTTCGGGCCGATAGAGGTTCATCTTTCCCGTCATTTTGGATTTTGCTATGGGGTAGAAAATGCCGTCGAAACAGCCTACCGAATTATTGAAGAAAATCCAGATAAACGTATTTTTTTACTTTCCGAAATGATTCATAATCCAGCGGTTAACGCCGATTTGTTTGATAGAGGCGTACGATTTTTGCAGGACACCAAGGGGTTACCGCTTGTTCCATTTTCTGAGTTGAATGCAGCTGACATTGTGATAGTTCCAGCTTTTGGGACTACACTAGAAACACAACAAAGACTACAATTACAAGGAATTGATACGTATGCGTATGATACCACCTGCCCGTTTGTGGAAAAAGTTTGGAATCGGGCGGACGCAATTGGTAAAAATAATTACACGGTTATCGTTCATGGTAAACCAAGCCATGAAGAAACAAAAGCGACTTTCTCGCATTCGAAAGCAATTACGCCTACTTTAGTAATTAAGGATTTATCACAAGCCAAATTACTTGCTAATTATATACGCAAGGAAGGTGATGCAGATGAATTTTACGATATGTTTGATGGTCAATATTCTGTAGGGTTTAACCCCGATACTGATTTAGTTCGAATCGGGGTTGTTAATCAAACCACGATGCTCGCAACAGACACGCAAGAAATAGGTGAATATTTACGCGACGTATTAGTCGAGTTCTACCAATTAAGTCCAGATCAAGTTACTGAGCATTTTGCTGATACACGCGATACGTTATGTTATGCCACAAATGACAATCAAAGCGCGACCTACGGATTACTTGAAGTGGAAGCCGATTTTGCGCTAGTTGCAGGGGGGTATAATTCTTCAAATACGGCACATTTAGTTGACCTATGTGCCGAAAAATTACCCACTTATTTTATAAAATCTGCAGATCAACTCGTTTCCAATCGAGAGGTGATTCATTTTAACAATCGAAAAAAAGCAGAAGTGAATTCGGTGGATTACATTCCAAAAAAAGAAAAAATCGTCGTTTTGTTAACTTGCGGAGCCTCGTGCCCTGATGCAGTAATCGAGGAGATTCTCCGGAAATTAGTTTCTTTTTTCCCAAGTTCTGTTTCTCCAGATGATGTGGTCGAGGCGTGGGAAGCTACTTTAAAAAGTAGCTAAAATCTTATTTACCGCAGGGAGGTAGCCTTCTCCAAACAAATTCACATGCACCATAAGCGGATATAAATTGTATAACGGAATGCGTTCATGAAAACCCTTTTCTATTGGGAAATTTGCATGGTACGCATCGTAAAATTTTGTGTCAAAACCGCCAAACATCGTAGTAAATGCCAATTCTGCTTCACGGAATCCATAAAAACAACAGGGATCAACAAGTGTGATGAGTCCTTGATCATTTACCATGGCATTTCCCGACCATAAATCTCCATGGATCAGGGCCGGTGCCTCATGAGGTAATAAACTAGGTAATCGCTCATAAAGTGTTTCAAATTTTTCCGCTATTTCAGGTGTTATTTTTCGATCGTATAAGGCACGGCCAACTTGCTTTTTAAGGCGATTTTCGATAAAAAACGTTACTCCGTCCAAAGTCCAAGAATTTTCCTGGGGAGCTGCGCCTATAAAATTCGTATAGGCTAGTCCGTGTCCTTGTGCTGATGTATTTTGATGTAAATGGGCTAATTTTTCTCCAAAATCATGCCAATAATTTGCTTGTTTATCAGCCGATTCAATGCCTTCCATCATCAAATATTCTTTTTCTTCCAATTGGCCAACACCCAATACGCGCGGTACTTGGATTGCCCCAGTAGCGTGAATAGTTTCTAGATTTTTAGCTTCCGCCTCAAATAGGCCTTGATAATCTCCTTGCGTCCACTTAATGAAATATTCGGTATTTTTAATGCGCAGCCTTACCGCCAAATTAAAATTTCCCCCATAAAAAAATTGAAAGTCATCGATCTGGGCAGATTCCCCCGCATGTTTGCTCAGTATTTGGGCAATAAACTGATATTGTTCTTGGGATTGTTGTGACATAGCATTAGAATCGATGACAAATCTAGGAATTATTTTTCGGCTGCGCAGGTTTTTTGAAAAGTGGGACTGTGCTACATGGTTCACCAAAAAATATACTCTTAGCTACAGGTTGTAATTTTTGCATAAGTGCCACATAGGCATCCGTTGGCACAGCCTCCTTCGAACATCCTTTAATGACAATTCGTGTATCTTGAAAATCAGCCGCATTTAATTCCTCAATTTGAGCTAGATACAATGTTTTTTCTAAATCAGCCAGTGAGCCAAATACAATGGTATGTGCAACCGGATTGAGGTAGCTTGCGGCCAACATGTAGGCCCAGGTTGGGATAATTGCATCTGCAGAACAACCGATGGCGATGTGTTTGTCTTTGTAAACAGACCAATCGTTTCCGGATAAAAAATCACGGTAATCTTTCTCTTTAAGCGCTAAGCCCATAAAAAGAAGCGGAGCCAGGTCGAAAAACAACCGATCACCTGGCTTGCGCATGGTCTCTAAATCTAATTGAATTAAGCCACTTTGATTGACACGATTGATGATAGTTTCTTCCATATTAATTTTGGTGTGCTTTAGGTTTCGTACCCATAAACTCTTTTAAATAGTTGGGCTCCACCGTAACGATATGGGCGTATGCCTTTTTTTCAAATTGCTTAAATGCAAGCATTCCCATATTTCTTGCCTCTGGAAATGGATGCGCCTCTGAAAATTCAATTTTTGAATGTTGGCATGTTTCTCGCCATTTCATCGCGCCATTACCAAACGCAATCATTTGTCGGTCAATTTCCTGAAATGTATTCGGCTCCAAAATAACAGCTGCCGTATGCAGGACAGTTGAACCATCCCTCGGATCTAAAATAGTGGTGTAAACTTCCATCCGTCGCGCATCCAGCATAGGAAGCAATAGTTTATTACTACTCTTTTCTTCCCAAGCCGCAGCCAAGATTTCTAGTGTATGTAGTGTAATTAGCGGGATGTCTAGTCCAAAGCAAAGGCCTTTAGCTGTGGCTAATCCTATGCGTAAACCTGTGTAGGAACCGGGGCCATTGGAAATTGCAATCGCGGATAACTGACTTAATTGAATTCCAGATTGATTCAATGTTTTCTCGATAAGCCGGGTTAATTTTTTACCATGCACCCCATCCTCCTGAGATTCACACGAAAAGCATAATTGCCCCTCTTTATGGAGTGCCACAGAACAGAGAGGAGTTGTTGTTTCGATGGAAAGGATGTAACTCATTTGCTTATTTTGAAGTCAAAATGGTTTGATACGTATGTACTTTTTGTACTAATGCTACGCCTGCTTGAATCACCGGATCGTGCAGGGTTGACCATTGATTCACTCCTAGCTGTAAATAATAATGTAAGATAATTTCTTGACTCAGTAACTGCTTTAACTCAGCTTGATTAGCTTCTATTTCTTGATGCAACGCTAGTTTTTCATTTGCTTTGGTTGCGAGTAAAGTTTGATGTAATGAAGCGTAAGCAGGATTTTTTTCAGTCAAGGTCATTAATGATTTAACTTGTGAATGAATACTATTTTCAAACTTATAATCACTTTGGGCTAGCCAATTTTCAAAATTAGCCAGATCGGAATTTGTCAATTCAAATTGGGCTGCCGGAGAAATTGTAGGGTTTTTAACCCGATAGCTCAGCGCATAAAGATAGAGCTTGTATTGTTTAAGCAGAGACAGGATAAATGGGGATTGCAGCGATTTTTGAAAAACTTGATCGGGAGTAATGCCCCCACCGTCAACAACTTTGCGCCCATTTTTTGTAAGAAAAATGCGGTTTATTGAATCTGCATGAATAATAGCTGATCCATTTTTATATTCAACTGCTTGAATGCAGCGCCCACTTGGTGTATAATATTTCGCCGTGGTGATTTTAATTTTTGTATGAAATGGCAAATCACGCGTTACTTGTACAAGTCCTTTGCCATAGCTTTTCTGACCAATAATCACAGCCCTATCATAATCTTGAAGGACACCTGCTACGATTTCTGCTGCCGAAGCTGAATTTTTATTGATTAAAACGACGATTGGAGTTTCAGTATCAAAGCTCGCATTTAAGCCTTCGTACGATTTATTCCATTCTTCGATTTTTCCACGCGTTTCAACAATTTTGCTTCCTTTGGGTAGAAATAAATTACAAATATCGATTGCTTGTGTAAGCAAGCCCCCAGGGTTATTTCGTAAGTCCAAAATAAGCGATTTCATTCCCTCTTGTTTCAAAGAAATAAGCGCACTTTTCATCTCTTTGGCAGCACTCGCATTGAATTCATCTAATTGAATATACCCGACACCAGGCTGGATAATTCCATAATAGGTAACGTTTTTAATTTGTACGGTCGTACGCGTCAAGGTAAATGTTTGTGTGCTTTGCGCGCCAGGTCTTTGAATTTCGAGCACCAATGGGGAATTTGCAACACCTTTCATCAGTAGTGCAGGATCCTTTTCTGTTTTGTCAGTCATGCGAATATTATTGACTGCCACCAATTGGTCTCCGATATGTAAACCGGCCTTTTCGGCAGGGCTTGCTGATTCGATGAAGGTTATGTGATGCTTCTGATTAATTTCAGTAAGCTGAATGCCTATTCCTTGGTATTTCCCCGTGGTCATTAACAAAAAATCTTCTAATTCGTCCTCAGGGTAGAATACAGTATACGGGTCAAAGGATTTTAGTAAGGCATCAACTGACGTTTGCATCGCTTTCTTAGGATCTACTTCGTCAACGTAATATTTATTGAGCTCCTTGAAGACCGAAGCATAGATGTCTAGATTTTTGGCAATTTCAAATAAACGATCGTTTGAGGCAATAAAAGAAGCGCAGGCTAACGACACACCGAATATAATGCTGATACTAATTCGCGAATATTTTTTCTTTAAACTCATGATTTTGCCGTGCTAAACTCCTTTACTATGGATTCCATTCGTTTTTTGATCAGGTCATAAGGCTCAATAGCGGATCCAATATAAACAAAACCAATGTAGCAAGGAAGCGATTGAAAGTCTTCCCCTTCAAAAAAGGGCTTGGTAAGTCGGTAGGCCTCCCGGATCCGACGTTTAATCAGATTTCGATCTACGGCTTTTTTGAATTTTCGCTTAGGTACCGATATGACGATTTGAGGCGTATTAGGGCTCGATACTGAGGAATTTACTTGGTACAAAACTCGAAAAGGATAGACAAATCGGCTACGTACCGTTCGACTATCCTTTTGGAATAAAGAATCAATAATTTTAAGTTGCGTTAACCGCTCTGATTTCGGAAAATTGAATTTCACGGCAAGAATACTTTTTAAGTAACAGCTAGCCAGAAATCAGCTCTACTCTAATCTATGGCTTATTTACCTCTTTTCTCGTCAGAAACAGACAATTTATGACGACCTTTAGCGCGACGTGCTGTTAACACACGACGACCATTTGCAGTAGACATACGCTCACGAAATCCGTGTTTGTTCTTTCTTTTACGTACTGAGGGTTGAAAAGTTCTTTTCATTGCTTTATTAATTTAAATCCGATCGTTAGAATCGAATTGGGTTTGCAAAGGTACGTAAAAATATATTTTTGTCAAGCCCCAAGTAAAAAAAATATAATATTTAAATTTGTTCTTTGTCCCACGCCGTGAAAGTATCCATTTTAACTGTTGCCTATCAATCGGCTGCCACCTTACGGCAGACCATAGACAGCGTATTAGGTCAAGATTATTCCAATATTGAATATTGGGTCATTGATGGGGGTTCGACCGACGGAAGTGTGGAAATTCTAGAATCCTATGCTGGCCGAATTCAATATATTTCTGAAAAAGATTCCGGTATATACGATGCGCTTAATAAAGGACTTTCGCGTATCTCCGGTGAGATTGTTGGTGTAATTGGCGCCGATGATTTCTATCCCAGCCACGATGTAATTTCATCCGTCGTTTCTAGTTTTAATTCCAATCAAACTGATGCTATTTACGGTGATATTCAATTTGTTGATCCTGAATCAATGCGCGTAGTTCGGTATTGGAAAGCTGGAGCGTATCAAGTTAAAAATTGGCTTTACGGTTGGATGCCACCTCATTTATCTTTTTATGTACGGCGTGATGTATATGAGCGATTAGGAAATTACCGAACTGATTTTACGTGTGCTGCCGACTACGAGTGGATGTTGCGGGCATTATATAAAAATCGTATTTCGGTTACTTATTTGCCTAAGTTGCTGATGACAATGCGGAACGGAGGAACGAGCACCGCTTCATGGAGACACCGCTGGGTGGCTAATCGAGAGGATCGAAGAGCTTGGGCATTAAATGATTTAAAGCCGTATTTTTTTACGGTAACCCTTAAACCCATTCGTAAAATCATGCAACTGTTTCAATAAAAAAACCTCTTCAGTTTCCTAAAGAGGTTTTTTGTGTGCGAAGTCAAATGAAAGTTAAACTTTGATTTCAACATCAACACCTGAAGGCAATTCTAATTTCATCAACGCGTCTACTGTTTTGGCAGAGGAAGAGAAGATATCAATTAAACGCTTGTACGTACATAATTGAAATTGTTCACGCGCTTTCTTGTTCACGTGTGGTGAACGCAAAACGGTAAATTTCTCAATTTTTGTAGGTAATGGGATCGGGCCTGAAACGACAGCACCTGTGGCTTTAACCGCCTTAACGATTTTTTCAGCTGATTTGTCAACCAATGTGTGGTCGAACGATTTCAACTTAATGCGAATTTTTTGATTCATAAATTTGGTTCATTTAGTGAATACCGAGCGAAAGAACCATTAACTCCGCTGGGCATTAAATTCAGTTTGCAAAACTAAACTATAATTGGCTGACTACCAAATCCACTTAGAATTTTTGTCGGCCTATGGCTTGTTGTAATTCACGGTCAAAGATAGGCTTACGTGCCATAAACAATTTTGGATCCTGAGATAATGCATGATTCATAGCCTCTTTGGCATAATCGATTTCTCCTATTTTTAGTGCCTGAAGTGCATATATCCATTGAAATATAGCATCGTCTTCATTCCAACGTGCTGCTTGCAAGCTGGCCTCATAAGCTTGTTTTTCATATTTATTGGCATTTAAAATCAAGATAGCCTCTTGAAGAATATCCGCTTGGAAGGGGTAGGCCTCAATCGCATTTAGGGCTGATTTTAAGTCTTTGATCTGTATTTGACCGTGTGGCATGCGCATGGATTTATGCCAGAATTCTAGGATGTTTTTATAGGCGTCCAACTTTCCTGTTGCGTCAGAATCCACGAGAAGGCTAAGTTTTTCAAGTGCACGTAGTGGTTTGTTGTGGTAGTAGTCTTGCCATGCGTCAAGCAGTTGCAACTCAGGGAAGATGGTATTTCCGTACCCTTTTGCAATCCATCGCTGGGTTGGAAGTATTCCTAGTTTGCCTTTGAAATAAAGCATGGAGTTGTAGATGTTTGCCCAATCGCGTAAATCACCTGTTGGCTCAAGATTTTCAATTGAAGGGGTGTTGGTCGAAAAAGTGCCGTTTTTGAGTGAAATGGCAAGGTTATTTGTCCGAATTGACGGGTCATCTATTGGCAAATCTAGTAATGCCTTTTTCTTGGAATACAATAGGTTAGCTTGCGCCAGTGCATTTTTTGGAAAGGCTAACGCTACTTTTTGGTAAAAATACTGAGCAGAATCTATGAGGTTGAGGCTTTCGTAGGTGTGGGCCAGTTGGGTCAATATTTGAAGGTTGTTAGGGAATAGTTGATTCCCCTTTTGAAGGGTAAAAAGCGCCTGAAAAATCTGATTTTCTTTTTGAAATATGTTGGCTAATCCAATAAAACTAGCATATGTCGGATGTTTTAATTGGCTCGTACTTAAATAATAAGCCGCAGCTTCAAAATCGTTTGATTCGATCGCCAAATTAGCTAATCGAAAGCTGCTCTGACCGTTTAGTTTACTATGCCCCATGGCTTTATGGTAGTCAAATTCTGCCTGCTTTTTATCTTGGAATAACCAGGCGATATCGCCTGATTGGTTGGCGATTGCTGCTTTTGTTTGATGCAAAGCACTTCCGTTTCGGGCAAATACCCATGCAAGACCAAGAATACATACGCCGATGTAAATTAAATTTATTGGGACTCTTGGCGCCTTGTGTGTAATTTTATGGACCGGTAAATTTTGCTGAATGGGCGATTGAAAATTACTTAGCAAGAATAAGGGAAATAAAAATGCCATAATTATTTGACATATCAAGATCCAATGTTGGCTTGCCGCGATGCCAGCATCGTTCCCCAACGACGCCCAAGTAAAAAGTGTGGTAATGGCCAAGGTTGCAAGGCCCATGCGAAGAAGTGTATTAATCTTATTGTTCCATATAAATAAAACCCAGGCCGCAATTCCGAAGAGTAATGGCGGAATGGATATGCTTAGATCCCAATAAAGGTGCGTTTTTCCGTAACTCAGTAATATATTTACGAGATAAAATCCCCCTAAAATCAACCAGTTTTTTTGGCTTTGGGAGTAGCTTTGGGAGTGGCCCAACTGAAAAATTAATTGTGGAATTGCTGCAGACGATAAGACAGTGATTGCGAGGATAGCTAAAATGCCGAGTAGGTTTATGAGCTCAGCGAGCAATTGAAAAGATTCTAAGGAATTAATTTTGGGAGAATTCAAGCTAATGATGCCTATGCCGAGTACTAAGCCGGCTAAAAGAAATGCCCATGAAATTTTTGTGATTTCTTTGAAATATAAAACGAGGATAATTAATCCAACTACAGAAAGGATGCAAGATATTAGTAGTGGCCAAACGGTAGGCATATTAATGGCCAAATCAAATGATTGGCGGACAAATAAGATGGTCGTTTTTAATTCTAAAGCTTGGTTTTGATCGACAATTCCTTGGTCTGGAATTAATTCACTTAATTCTTTAACTTGAATAAGTTCGGGTTTTAGCCAGAAAAAAAATACGAGGCAAGCGAGGCAAAGGAAGCTTAGAAGGCTAAGAACTATCGTTTGAATTTTTTGTTGCACGATTTTGGCTTATTTTTAAAAATCTAATTTCTACATAAACTTTAATTCATTCAAAGAATCGGGCCGATATTGTCAAAAAAAAGGAGAAAAATACAATATCCGTTTTGCATATTGGAATTTACACACTAATTTTGCAGTTCGAATGGATATCTCATTTTCATATAATTATTTTTCAAATGGCAAACGCAGTTAATAAAGGGAGAGTTGCTCAAGTTATTGGGCCGGTAGTCGATGTAAGTTTCGAGGGAGAAGGGTCGCATTTACCAGCAATTTTAAGTGCCCTTTCTGTTACTAAATCAAATGGTCAGCATCTAATTTTAGAGGTTCAACAACATTTAGGCGAAGATCGTGTAAGAACGATCGCGATGGAGGGTACGGAAGGTCTTCAACGAGGCCAAGAGGTGATTGACAAAGGAACTCCAATGATGATGCCTACTGGTGAGGGGATTAAGGGTCGTTTGTTCAATGTGGTAGGAGATGCTATTGATGGCATTCCTCAGCCTAAGTCTGATAAGGGATTGCCGATTCACCGTGCTGCGCCGAAATTTGATGAATTAGCAACAACGACAGAGGTATTATTTACAGGAATTAAAGTAATTGACTTGTTAGCTCCTTACGTTAAGGGAGGTAAAATTGGTTTGTTCGGTGGTGCCGGTGTAGGCAAGACCGTATTGATTATGGAGTTGATTAATAATATTGCGAAGGCTTACGAGGGTTTATCTGTGTTTGCAGGAGTAGGTGAGCGTACGCGTGAGGGGAATGACTTACTACGTGAGATGATTGAGTCTGGCGTTATTAAATATGGTGAAGAATTTAAGCATGCGATGGAAGCAGGAGAGTGGGATTTATCAAAAGTAGATCAAACTGAATTAGCGAAGTCGCAAGCTACATTAGTGTTCGGCCAGATGAATGAGCCTCCTGGAGCACGTGCTCGTGTGGCTTTGTCAGGTTTAACTGTTGCGGAGCACTTCCGTGATGGTGATGGTGAAGGTCAAGGACGTGATATTTTGTTTTTTATTGATAATATCTTCCGTTTTACGCAAGCAGGTTCTGAGGTTTCTGCCCTTTTGGGTCGTATGCCATCTGCCGTGGGTTACCAGCCAACGTTGGCAACGGAGATGGGAGCGATGCAAGAGCGTATTACATCTACGAAGCGTGGTTCGATTACATCTGTGCAAGCGGTTTACGTACCTGCCGATGACTTAACAGATCCAGCGCCGGCAACAACGTTTGCCCACTTAGATGCTACGACGGTATTGTCTCGTAAAATTGCTGAATTAGGTATTTATCCGGCGGTGGATCCATTGGATTCGTCATCTCGTATTTTATCTGCTGAGGTTTTGGGTGATTCGCACTACAATACAGCTCAACGTGTTAAAGAGATTTTGCAACGCTACAAAGAGTTACAAGACATTATTGCCATCTTAGGCTTGGACGAATTATCTGAGGAAGATAAATTAGTTGTTTCACGCGCGCGTCGTGTTCAGCGGTTCTTGTCTCAGCCTTTCTTTGTGGCGGAACAATTTACTGGCTTAAAAGGCGTTCTTGTTGATATCAATGATACCATCACAGGATTTAATGCCATCATAGATGGAGAATATGATTATTTGCCAGAAGCGGCATTCAACTTGGTAGGTACTATCGAGGATGCGGTAATTAAAGGAGAAAAATTGATTGCGGAAGCTGCCAAATAAATTGAACTATGTTTGTAGAAATAATTACCCCAGATCGTAAAGTTTTTGCTGGAGAGGCATCTGTTGTCACTTTGCCAGGCGTGGATGGTTCTTTTCAAATTTTGAATGATCACGCGGCTTTAGTAAGTACACTTGAAAAAGGTGCGCTTACGGCTGATAAAGAAGTTTTTCAAATTGAAGGCGGTGTCGTTGAAGTATTAAACAATAAAGTTTTAATCCTTGCCGAAGGCATAAATTAATCATCTATGAAGCGTCTTGCGATTTTATTGGTTGGTTTGGGGATGCTGTCTTCTTGTTCAGAAAAGACGCAACTTACGGGTTCGTTGATGACATTAATCAAAGAAAACCAATTACCGTTAGAAAAAATCCAGTTCTACAACGACAATGCCTTGTTTTTGGAACGTGAATTAAATGCATCTGATGCGAATGTGAAGTCTGGAAAGGTAGTGATTGTCAATGGCAAGTCGATAAATCGTGTAAATCTTGAACCACAAACACCAGGTGTTTTAATCAAAGAGCAACAAGAGCAGTTATTGGTATCATTCGAAGCTGGTGCTGGTATTGAGAAAAGCTTACATTTTGCGCCTGTTTTAGGGGAGCGCGGGGAGTATTTTTATCAATTAGTTGATGATTTAGGTAGTCCTACTTTTTCGCGTTTGCAATATGATGGTAATAAGTATCTATTATACAATAAGAAAAAAGTTCGTTTGTTGATTATGAAATCTTCATTCTCAGGTTTGAAGGTCAATAGCAAACGTATGCGCGGAAATCGAATTAAATAAGTTGATTTAACAAATTTTGAAAATAGGATGCTTGCATCCTATTTTTTTTTGTCTCAAATTTACTTTGGTATGCGCGCATACGCGAAAATTTATGAAAGCAGAAAAAACAATCGATTTTCAAATTAAGTCTAGTTGGTACGCTATTTCGCGCATGTACAACACATTTTCCGCACAATTTGACATGACCATGGCTATCGGCTATGTGCTGTTGCACATAGACAAAGAGGGCACGTCTGCGACTAAGATTGCACCTGCGTTAGGATTAGAGTCAAGGAGTTTAACGCGCATGTTGAAGACTTTGGAGGACAAAAAGTGGATTCGTCGGGAGGCGAATTATGCGGATAAGCGTGTGGTTAAAATATTCCTAACTGATTTGGGCAAACAAAAGCGTGATCAGGCAAGACAGGGAGTCATTTTGTTTAATGAACTTGTTTATCAGCGTTTAGGAGAGCAAAAAATTGCTGATTTTTTTGAGGTCATTGGTGCGATTAATCAAATCTTGGAGAAAGAGTCAAATACCATTTTTGAGTCAGTGTCAACAAAATTAAAAATAAAGCCATGAGTAGTTTAACCGCCATAAAAGGAGGTGAATTTTTGATTCGCCCGGTAGTGCCATCGGAGGTGTTCATCCCGGAGGATTTTACGGAAGAACAAAAAATGATTGGTCAAACTTGTCTTGATTTCATTAAGACTGAGGTTCATCCTATTTTGGATGAAATTGATTACGCAACAGATACTTCTGTGATGGTTGGCTTATTGGACAAGGCGGGAGAATTAGGATTATTAGGAACATCAGTTCCTGAGGAATATGGTGGCTTTGGGATGGATTTTAATACATCCATGCTTGTGGCAGAAGCTTGCGGAGCCGGACATTCATTTGCAGTAGCGTTGTCGGCCCACACCGGCATAGGAACATTACCTATTGTATACTATGGCACGGAGGCACAAAAGCAAATGTATCTGCCCAAATTAGCAACTGGGGAGTGGAAGGCTGCGTATTGCTTGACAGAGCCTGATTCTGGATCTGATGCGAATGCTGCAAAGACGAAAGCGAGGTTAAATGAAGCTGGTACACATTATGTAGTTAATGGTCAAAAGATGTGGATAACGAATGGTGGGTTTGCAGATTTGTTTATTGTGTTTGCGAAGATAGCGGAGGACAAAAAATTGACTGCATTTCTGGTTGAAAAGACATTTCCGGGAATTACGATGAATGCGGAAGAACATAAAATGGGGATTAAAGGGAGCTCGACGCGTCAGGTTTTTTTTACGGACTGTGAGGTACCGGTAGAAAATTTATTGTTTGAACGTCAGGGGGGCTTTAAGATTGCGGTGAATATTTTAAATATTGGTCGGATTAAACTGGCGGCTGCAGTTTTGGGAGGTGCTAAGCAAGTGGTGGATCAAGCAGTAAATTATGCGCGTGATCGGAAACAGTTTGGTCAATCAATACATGTATTTGGTGCGATACAGGCAAAGATGGCTTCGATGATTGTGAAAATATATGCTTCAGAATCAGCTTCGTATCGGGCGGGGCAAAACATTGATGAGTCGATTCTTAGTTTGAAAGCTGCCGGTATGTCTGATGCTGAAGCTAAGTTAAAAGGGGTTGAACAATTTGCTATTGAATGTGCTATTTTAAAAGTCCATGCTTCTGAGGTTCTTGATTATGTGGTTGATGAAGGTGTTCAGATTTTCGGTGGTATGGGATTTTCGGCTGAGGCACCTATGGAGCGAGCCTATCGAGATTCGCGTATAAATCGCATTTTTGAAGGAACAAATGAAATTAACCGATTGCTTGCGATAGGAACAGTTTTAAAGCGGGCGATGAAAGGGGAAATTGAATTAATGCCAGCAGCTATGGCGGTAGGGAAAGAGATTTTAGGGGTACCTGATTTTAGTACTTCAGTGCCCGATGGAATATTTGGAAGAGAATATCAGGTGATTACGAATTTAAAGAAAGCTATTTTGATGGTTGCAGGGGCGGCTTTACAAAAATTCACTACGGCTATTGAGAACGAGCAGGAAATATTGATGGGGGTATCTGATATGATGATTGAAGTTTATATAGCGGAGTCAACTTTAGCTCGAGTGGATAAATTAATTACACGCGATGGCCAAGATAAACATCAGGTAGCGTATGAATGTGCGCTCGTTTACCTTCACGAGGCCGTTGAAAAGATTCATTATTCGGGGAAAGAAGTGATTATGGGTTTTGCGAAAGGGGATGAGTTGACTGTATTATTGATGGGGCTAAAACGTTTTACGAAAATAGCTCCAAAGAATTTGATTGAATCAAGGCGTATGATTGCTCAGGCTGCAACTGTAAAAAATGGATATATTTTTTAATTTTTTTCGCTTTTAAGGACAATTTATATATTTTTCATTTATACTTTTGCGGAAGTCTCATTTACTATAGTTACTTAACTTAAACTTTTTATGAAAAAACTACTCTTAGTCTTGGCGATGATGCCCTTTTTCTTTTCGTGTTCGAGCAAAAAAAAGATGGCTGAATTACAATCACGTTTAACAGAATTACAAACTAGCAGTGATCAAGCCGTGTCACGTGCTAAATCAGATTTGGCTGATTGCCAGTCATTAACAGCGAGTCTTCAAGGGGAGATTAAGAAAAGAGATGCTGATCTAGAATCAAGAACAGCAGCCTTGAAGTCAATTCAAGAGCAATTAGATTACATGAAGAAAACAAATACAAATTTGTTGGATCGCTTATCTGATCTTTCTGTAATTAACAAATCAGGTGCTGAGAGTATTCGCAAGTCATTAGATGCATTGAACGAACAAGGTAAGTACATCAAGGATTTGAATTCATCAATACAAAAGAAAGACTCTGTAAACTTATCATTGGTTATGAATTTAAAGCGTTCTTTGGCTGATATTAATGATGAAGATGTAACAGTTGAAGTGAAAAAAGGAGTCGTATACATCTCAATTTCTGATAAACTAATGTTTGCCTCTGGTTCTGCGAATGTGAATTCAAAAGCTGAAGCCGTTCTTGCGAAGGTTGCGAAGGTAGTAAATGATCACAAAGATTTGGATATTTTAGTAGAGGGCCACACGGATGCGGTGCCAATTTCTACTCCTGAATTCAAGGACAACTGGGATCTTTCGGCAAAGCGTGCTACTTCAGTAGTTCGTCTATTGCAATCGAAATTCGGTGTTGATCCGGAGCGAATGACTGCAGGTGGTCGTGGCGAGTTCGTGCCTCAATCAGGTAACAATAGCCGCGCAGGTCGTAAGCAAAACCGTCGTACGGAAATAATCGTAACGCCTAAATTGGATCAATTCTTTAATTTAATGGCGCCGCCAACTTCTGGAAATTAATTAAGAAATATTTTGTTTTGAAGGCCTCATGTAATGTGAGGCCTTTTTTTATGCGAACGTTCTTCGAACGAAATCTAGTTTCCGACGCGATATCGGCAAAGTAGTTCCAAGTGCAGTAGGAACTTCTGTTGCTCCTTTGGAATCAAATGCAGGAATATTATCCTTATTAACTAAATAGGACTTGTGTATTCTTATAAATTGATTCATTCGCAATTGAGCTTCGAACTTTTTAAGTGTTTTTGCCATAACCACCTGTTTTAGATTCTTTAGGTGGATAATACTATAATTTCCCTTTCCTTCGATGTAGACAATCGTGTTTACTGGACAGTTTTCGATACCTGGTAATTTGATGTCAATTTTCATACGTTTGAGCAATTAGACTTTTAATCGATACAAACCTAGAGATTTGATGCAATGTACAGCAAAATGACTTATCTAACGGTTGGTTTTTTATCAAGTGGCCGTTTTTGACGTTATATAATGCAAAAAGGCCTTCGAATGAAGACCTTTTTTCTCTGTAGCGGGGGCCAGACTCGAACTGACGTCCGTCAGCTGACGGATATGAGCCCAACGAGCTATTTGATTAATTCACGTAGAAACATTCTACCTCTATTTGATTTTAATTCTTTTTCTCTATGCATAGCCGCTGTTTTCGTTTCAAAAAAATCTACATAAATCACTTTCCACGGTCTATATTTCACAGTAAATCCACTATTTGCCAATGAATTATGGGAGTGGAATCTACTGATTAAATCTCGGGTAAACCCAATATATAGTATATCGAATTTCACAGAATAAAGTGCATAAGTAACAAACATAGGATTAGCAGTGGTTAGAAAGAAACTAAAAAAGGCCTTCGAATGAAGACCTTTTTTTCTCTGTAGCGGGGGCCAGACTCGAACTGACGACCTTTGGGTTATGAGCCCAACGAGCTACCAACTGCTCCACCCCGCGGTGTAATTGGAGTGCAAATATGCGGGGTTTTTACGGGAAAAACAAGTATCTTTGCTAAAATAATCAATTATTTCCCTATCGGGCATCGTTGTTTTAATATGGCCCATCAGCATAAAGCAGGTTTTATAAGTATCATTGGGAAACCCAATGTTGGGAAGAGTACGTTGATGAATGCGCTTGTTGGTGAACGACTTTCGATTGTGAGTTCGAAAGCCCAAACAACGCGTCACCGTATTTTAGGTATGCTTAATGGTGTACATAATGAGGATGAATACCAAATCATCTATTCAGATACGCCTGGTGTACTCCTACCTAAATATGAATTGCATAAGTCCATGATGGCTTTTGTAAAGAATTCGTTGGAGGATGCTGATGTCGTACTTTATGTGACTGATGTTTTCGACACGTATGAAGACCTTGAGTTTCTGACAAATTGGAAGGATCATACGGAAACGCCTATTGTGGTGTTGATTAACAAAATTGATTTAGTAACTGAAGAGCGCCTTCGGGAATGTTTGGATTATTGGCAAGATATTTTCCCGAGTCGGGCTATTTTGCCTATTTCAGCTCAGGAAGGGGTACATTTGGATCAGATTTTTAAACATATTGTTGATAATTTACCGGTTCATCCACCATTTTTTGATAAGGATGAATTGACAGATAAGCCAGAGCGTTTTTTTGCTGCTGAGATTATTAGAGAAAAGATTTTAATGAATTACAAAAAGGAAATTCCGTATTCCTGTGAAGTCGTGGTTACTTCTTTCAAAGAGGAGCCTACTATTTTACGTATTTCGACGGAGATTTATGTGGAACGTGTTTCTCAGCGTGCTATTATTATTGGGCATAAAGGGGAAAGTATTAAGAAGGTTGGGATTCAAGCACGGGCCGACTTAGAAACGTTTTTTGGTAAGAAAGTATTTTTAGAGCAATTTGTGAAGGTTGAGCCAGATTGGCGTGCAAAAGCAGATAAATTGCGATCATTCGGGTATTCACCTGATTAATTTTTAAGACAAATGTCAAATATTGTAGCCATTGTAGGCCGTCCCAATGTGGGAAAATCAACGTTGTTCAATCGTTTAATTGAACAGAAAAAAGCGATCATGGATAATATGTCGGGCGTTACGCGCGATCGACATTATGGTTATGGCCAATGGACCGGAAAATTCTTTTCCGTTATCGATACCGGTGGATACGTTCATGGTTCCGAAGATATTTTTGAAGGAGCCATTCGTGAACAAGTGGAATTGGCAATTGAAGAATCTGCTGTATTATTGTTCGTCGTAGATTGCCAAACGGGGTTAACTGATTTAGATAAAGATTTTGCCAAAGTATTACGCCGATCAAAAAAACCCGTAATTCTTGTTGCAAATAAGGCAGATACGCATGAAAAAGCCATGGCATCAGCTGAATTTTATGAGTTAGGTTTAGGAGATCCTTTCCCAATTGCTGCTGAAAGCGGAAGTGGTACGGGTGATATGTTGGATGTAATGATCTCACATTTTAAAGACGAAGGAATTGAAAATCCTGAAGCTGGTGTGCCGCGTGTTGCTATTCTTGGACGCCCGAATGTAGGGAAATCATCCTTTTTAAATGCGTTGCTTGGGCGTGATCGTTCGATTGTGACGGATATAGCTGGTACGACGCGCGATGCAATTCAAAACCGCTACACGCTATACGGAAAAGATTTTATCATTACTGACACCGCAGGTATTCGTCGGAAGGCGCGTATTGATGATAATATTGAGTACTATTCCGTGCTTCGTTCGATTAAGGCATTAGAGGAGTGTGATATTGCTATCATATTGATTGATGCGACAACGATTGACCCGTTAACGGGTTTAGAGGCTCAGGATATGAATATTGTCAGTATGGCCGATAAAGCTAAGAAAGGCATTGTATTGATGGTGAACAAGTGGGATTTAGTTGCTAAAGATACCAATACGGCAAACGCACTTGAAAAGGCTATCAAAGAACGGATGGCTCCATTGAATTATATGCCTGTGATATTTACATCGGTGATGGAGAAGAAGCGTATCTTCCAAGTTTTGGAAATGATGCTTCAGGTGTATGAAAATCGTTCGCAAAAAATTTCAACTTCAAAGTTGAACGATGTAATGCTCGAAGTGATTCAAAACTATCCTCCGCCAGCTTGGAAAGGGAAATACATTAAGATTAAATATTGTACGCAGGTTTCAACACCTTACCCAACGTTCATTTTCTTCTGCAATCTACCTCAGTATATTAAAGAAAGTTATGAACGGTACATGGAAAATCAAATGCGAAAAAATTTCCAACTAGATGGGACTCCCATCTCTTTATTTTTCCGTAAGAAATAGTACATCAATCGACGAAAGGCTGATTTTTCCTAATTGGCCTTTCGCTCCGATTCCATAGATTTCTTTTCCTACTTGTATGATATTGTGATAGGAGCTAGGGCCTAAGTTTTTCCATTGTTTCTTTTTCTCATGATAGGCGGCACTTTGACTTGGTCCGCTTACTAGCCAATAAGGCTTTGCCCAAATTACTTTTTCCATGTAGAAGTTGGGGGTGTTGGTTAACACTTGCCAACTATCACCCCTGTCCTTACTAGTCAAAATAGGGATATTATTTTCATTTAATTTCCGGTAATCTCCTCCTACTGCCCAATAGTTTTTTAGGTCTTTTGTCCCAATGGAAAAGTAGCCTTTTGCCTCACCTGTTTTTACTGAAGTTTCAATAAATCTCCAATCAGAGTTTAAGTCTTTTTTTTGGTAAATACGCGCTAATGGGGCACCTCCGCCAACAAGCAGTAAATTGTCTTTTTGAATAATTAAACTTGATCCACTAGCGGCAAAGAATGCTTCATTTGCTTGTAGCATGGGGGCTTTTTCTACATTGACAGGAGTGAAATTTTCGCCTTTAAAATGAAAAAGGGTTAATTTTTGTTGGACTGGATCAGCTAATAGCCAGCCTTCTTTTTTGTTGTAATCCCATTGAATACAATCAAAGAAATACCCAGGTTCCTTCTTTTCAAATATTATTTTCCAATTCTCGCCTGCATCTTGTGTACGCCATATACTGGCTTTCCCTTCTTCAGATAGTCCCGCGCTCATGAGTAATACTTCCCGTTTGTTAAGAATAACGAGATCTCGGAAGTCAAGTTTCTCTGCACCCGGAATTTGTATGAATTTCCAGGTCTTTCCAGCATCTGAAGAATGACCAAATGTGCCTTGTGTACCGCCAGCCCATATCTCTTCACCCAATACCTTTAAGGCTCTAAACGACGATTTGGTTGGTATATCAATGGGTATCCATTGGCCAAAGCTTTGGCTTACTATACCTATATAGCAAATTAGAACGTATTTTTTCATCATAAAAATAGCCGCTCTTTTCTAAGAGCGGCTTTAGATTAATAGGGTTTATTTATTTGCTTACAATAATCTTGCCAACAAACGATTTATCGCCTGCTGCTTTGATTTGCAAAATATAAATTCCGTTTGCTAGGCCAGAAACATTTAATTTATTGGTTCCTAGAGTGTTTTCTAATTTACCTGAGAACACAGAACGACCAACCATGTCGAAGATGGTTACATCAGCATTTGACCAATCCTCAAGGATTTGGATATCTATGTTACCTGCTGTTGCGGGATTTGGATAAATTGCAACACCTGAGAATTCAGGATCAACAGCATAACTATAGCTAACCGTTTTCGTGAAGCAATTCAAAGGAGTTCCTTCGATAACGTATGCATATCTTCTTCTAACCGTATAGTCTCCTGCAGTTTTAACTTTGGTGATAAACGATTTTGGAGTAAGTAACGTAGTACCAAATTTCCACTCGTAATCTCCACCTTTTCCTGCACCGTCTGAAGCTAAGAAGTTTAATGCCTTCAAGGTATAAACTCCTTCTTTAACGATGGATGCGGTAGGCGAAACTGGATTTTCTTGAACAATCACTTTAATCTCACTAGAGAAAAGAGAAATACAGCCATTGCCGTCAGTTACTTTGGCGGAATAAGATCCACTCGTTCTAACACCTGTATATACCTTACCTGTAGAAACGGTGTTTGTTCCTTTATTAATGAACCAGTTTGTTGTAAAATTGGTGGTGGCAACTAAGTTAACGGCATTGAATACATTGAAGTCTGCATCTGACCGTTGGCAGAAGATAGGAGATAAACCATTCTCTACTGCAACAGTCGGTGCAGCAGGAAGTTTAAATACTTTGATCTCTGTAGTATCTGATGGCAATGAAAAGCATCCTAAAGTATCGATCGTACGAACTGTGTAGAAACCAGCTTTTGTAATGTCAACAATCTTCGTAATCAATGCATTACTCCACAAATATTTAGTCAATTGGCCATTAGGGAGGTCAGATGATTCTAACTTCGCTTGAATTGGTTTGTCTTCGCAGAAACCTGTAGCTGTTAATGCTTTAATTGTTGGCTTAACCGGACGCTCATAATTTGTTACCGCTACTGAATCAGATAGATCTGACGTACAACCGTAGTTTGAAACATAATTCACGGATACTGATACATTGCTACCAATCACAAATGTAGGTTTCGTTCCATAATTAGGAGCCGCCACACCATTTACGAACCAGTTGAATTTCTCTGGTCTCGTAGGCTTACTCTTAGCTGCATCAGCCGGATTATACAAATAACCTTGATTTAAAACGAATGCTGAATCTTTAACTACTAGAGTAGTTGTTGCATCCAAGCAATATTTAGAATTTCCAACGATCGCTGGTTTAGGTAATTTAATATACCACAACATGATTTCGTTTGACGTTTTTGTAGGGCATTCTGCATCTTTTGGAGTCAATCGAATGAAATATTTACCACGGCTATTATCGGCAATTAATTTCGCTGTTAAAGTTTCCGTTTCCGTACCAGTAGCACCACGCGCTGCTGCGCCGTATAAACCTTTAGATTCAGCTTCCTCCATTAACCAAACTGCGTTGACATACGGACGATATTTATTGATGTCATAACTTGAGTTTATAACAACCGTTTCACCTTTACAAACCTCTTTTGTGGAAGCATCTGGTGGTCCAATTGCCGAGATTGATACATTTGGAGCACCAATCGCGCGTCTTAAGCCAAATCTAAACCCTTTTTGGGAATATGAACCTTCAAGGCCTGCAACATTATTAAATGTACATTCTGCTGAGTAAGTCCCTTCTTGAAAATTATTACCACTAAGTGTTAAAAATTCATCTCCTGCATTCCAAACAGTTCCATTTGGCGTAACCCAACGGGTTTCTCCAAAACAACCATCCGCGCGCAAACGCGTAGTACCTGTATTGGTATCATCTGCATCCGAGCACTCTAATCGCTGTACAGAAATAGTTGGCTTGTAATCACTTATACGAGGAATCATTACGGCAATTGTCACTCGTGTATATGTACCATAGCTACCATTAGGGCTTTTGCAACGGACAAAATAATTATAAGGTTCTTTGGCATCTCGTCCAAATTTATTTAATACAACGGTTTGAACATTAAGTCTGCCATCGGCACCTGAACCTGATGCATAATACTCATCCCAATCGCCTGGAGCATCCATTTCTGTTGTGCCGAATTTATTTTCGGAACGCCAATCATACGTATATGGGCTAGGGCAACCTGTGGCAACAAATTTACTCGCATAGCCGTCAACTCCGGCAATAATTATTGAGCCTATTTTACCGTCGATTTTTGCTTGCTGTCCAAATGCAACTGCGCTAGTTAATAAAACAAGGGCTGCAATGAGGTTGATTTTAAAAGATTTAGTCATTATCGTAAGAAATAATTGAGTAGATGATTTGGATTTTTTTTACTTCTAATTTTCCAAGTCACAAGTTAAAAATTTTTTTCTGATTAAAAGAAGAAATTTATCGTTAGGTCACTTTTTGTCCATTTTTTTGATCTACGGAATTATCAGAATTGACTGTCGGCATTCATGAAATATTGTTTAAATTTGAAGCTTGATTCCAAATTCAAGGGATACAAAATAGTTGAAGTAGTATTTAAGTTTTAACAATCATTGATTAAATGGAAGAGTTGCATTCGAAGTCGTTGAATTTTTTAGAAGAGATTGTTCAAGATGATCTAGCAGCTGGTAAATATCCTGATGGCATTTTCACTCGATTCCCACCTGAGCCTAATGGGTACTTACATATTGGCCATGCAAAAAGTATTTGTTTAAATTTTGGTCTGGCGCAACGTTTTGGCGGTCGTACGAATTTGCGTTTCGATGATACCAATCCAATGACTGAGGAAACTGAATATGTGGAGTCCATCAAACACGATGTTTCTTGGCTAGGGTTTCAATGGGCAAATGAATTATATGCCTCGAATTATTTCGAGCAAATCTACCAATTTGCCATTAACCTCATTGAAAAATCGTTGGCCTATGTGGACGACTCCTCTGCAGAAGAAATTGCTGCTCTAAAAGGTACGCCCACAACAGCTGGAACGAACAGCCCATTTCGCGACCGTTCTGTAGATGAAAATTTAGCGTTGTTTAAAGCTATGCGCAATGGCGAATATCCAGACGGGGCAAAGGTGTTGCGGGCCAAAATTGACATGGCGCATCCAAACATGCACATGCGCGACCCATTAATGTATCGAATTCGACATGTTCCTCATCACCGGACCGGCAATCAATGGTGCATATATCCCATGTACGATTTTGCCCACGGTCAAAGTGACTCGATGGAAGGGATTACCCACTCAATTTGTACGCTAGAGTTTGATGTGCATCGTCCACTTTATGATTGGTTTATCAATAAATTAGAAATTTTCCCGACTCATCAATACGAATTTGCGCGCTTGAATTTATCACATACTGTGATGAGTAAACGCAAGTTATTACAAATTGTCAATGAGAAATTAGTTAGCGGTTGGGACGATCCACGCATGCCTACTATTTCAGGATTGCGCCGCCGAGGCTACACGGCTGCCTCTATCCGCAATTTCTGCGATCGAATCGGTGTTGCGAAACGTGATAATCTAATTGACATTAGCTTATTGGAATTCTGTATCCGTGAGGACTTAAATAAAACGGCTGACCGCGTCATGGCTGTCATGGATCCCGTGAAATTAATTATTACAAACTATCCAGATGGTCAAGTCGAAGATTTGATGATTGAAAATAATCCAGAAGATCCTGAAACAGGTAAACGTGTCGTTCCATTTACCAAAGAACTCTATATCGAGCGGGATGATTTTATGGTAGATCCTCCAAAAAAGTTTTTCCGATTGGGGCCTGGCCTACAAGTTCGACTAAAAGGGGCTTATATTATTACGTGTGATCAATTCGAATTGAACTCCGATGGCTTTGTCAAGGAAATTCATGCAACCTATATTCCCGAGTCTAAGTCAGGAAAAGATACATCAGGTATTCATGTGAAAGGAACTATTCATTGGGTATCGATTCAGCATGCAATCCAAGCAGAAATTCGGTTGTTTGATCGTTTGCTTATCGTGGAGGATGCTGGTGAATTAGGGGATGATTTTACTAAATTCATTAATCCTGAATCACTAAATGTGGTCAAGCACGTTTATGTAGAGCCGAGCTTAAAACAAGCAAAAATTGAAGAAGCTGTTCAGTTTATTCGCAAAGGATATTTCTGCCTTGATAAAGACTCAAGTCCCGATCATTTAGTATTTAATCGAACCGTTTCTTTAAAAGATACGTGGGCGAAAGAACAGAAAAAGTAATTATTTTTTGGCGAAAAGCGAATCGACAAAAGCGGTCTTATTAAACACTTGCAAGTCGGAGACTTTTTCACCAACCCCAATGTATTTTACCGGAATTTTGAATTGATCCGAAATTCCAATCACAACTCCACCCTTCGCAGTTCCGTCTAATTTGGTTATTGCGAGTGCCGTGATTTCGGTTACTTTCGTGAATTCTTGCGCCTGAATAAAGGCGTTTTGGCCCGTAGATCCATCCAGCACGAGTAATACTTCATGCGGCGCTTCAGGAATAAATTTCTGAATCACACGTTTGATTTTCCCTAGTTCAGTCATCAAATTGACCTTGGTATGCAATCTGCCAGCCGTATCAATGATGACGATGTCCGCTTGCATATCCACAGCTTGTTTTACCGCATCATAAGCCACCGCTGCTGGATCTGTATTCATTCCATGATCAATAACTGGGATACCCACGCGCTCGCCCCAAAGTTTTAATTGGTCCACCGCTGCTGCACGAAATGTATCAGCAGCTCCTAGAACAACCTTTAATCCATTCTGATGAAACTGCGAGGCTAATTTTCCAATGGTGGTCGTTTTTCCAACTCCATTAACACCCACCACCATGATCACATAGGGTTTTTGGGTAGGTTCTGCAAAAGCATTTTCGATGTCGTATGATTTGTTCTCGTCCAACAACGCCGCAACCTCCTCACGTAATACTTGATCTAATTCCTCTGTAGAAACAAATTTATCGCGTTCCACGCGACGCTCAATCCGCTCAATGATTTTTAGTGTGGTGGCTACGCCAACATCCGATGTTAATAGAATTTCTTCTAGCTCATCTAAGACGGAATCGTCAACTTTGGATTTCCCCAAAACCGCACGGCCCATCTTTGAAATCAAGCCTTCCTTGGTCTTTTCCAAACCCTTATCCAAGGCCTGCTCGAGGTCCGCTTGCTCCTCAGGAGCCGGCTTCTTCTTGAAAAAATCAAATAATCCCATCCGCTTGTGCGTATTTTATGAGGTGAAGGTAATAAAAAAAAGTCCCCGATGAAGGGACTTCAAATATTCTAGCTAAAAATGTGCAGACGAAAAACTAGTTTTTCAACGCTGCATTTACTTCATCTTGAAGAATGATTTCTTCTTTGAAGGTATACGCGCCTGTCGTAGGGTTTTTAACCGCTTTGATGATTTTAGCGTACTTAACGCCTCCTTCTTTCTTTAGTGTTGCAACTACTTTCTTTGCCATAATTCCTGGGTATTAAACCTATTTAATTTCTTTGTGTAGAGTAACTTTCTTCAATACAGAGTTATATTTTCTTAACTCAATACGAGCAGTTGTATTTTTACGATTCTTCGTCGTGATGTAACGTGACATCCCAGGTAGCCCCGACTCTTTGTGCTCCGTGCATTCTAAGATTACTTGAATACGATTTCCTTTCTTTGCCATAATTGTAATTTGGTTACGCCCCTATTCGAAACGGACTGCAAAGGTAGAAGAATTATTTTTTTCGCCAAAGGCTTTGATGAAAATATATAGTAAAAACCTGATAAATTTTCATGGGTTTAGGCATAGGCCTCTCAAATACACCAATGAGGCTTTTATTTCTCCTTTAGTTTCTTCATTTTTGTTTAATGAATTCAATTCAATACGATTTCCGTCCGGATAATTTTCAGCTTTCAGATCCTAATCAATATGATTTGGCCAACCTGAAAGCCGAGGAGATGATTATTTCGATCGGGCCTCAGCATCCGTCAACCCACGGCGTATTACGTTTAGAAGTCATATCCGATGGAGAACTCATTGTTGACGTTGTTCCTCACTTAGGGTATTTACATAGATGTTTTGAGAAGCATGCCCAATCACTTCCGTATAATCAGATCATTCCCTATGTAGATCGTCTCGATTACATGGCCTCCATGAACTCAGAACACGCCTACGTGATGAGTATCGAGAAGATGTTATGTATCACAGGGACGCTACCCAAACGTATTGAATACATTCGTGTTTTAGTCGCAGAATTAAATCGCATCGCTTCACATTTTGTCGCTGTTGGGACTTATGGGTTAGATATTGGCGCATACACACCATTTTTATGGCTCATGCGGGATCGGGAACATATCCAACGCTTATTGGAATGGCTTTCCGGTGCCAGAATGTTATATAATTACGTTTGGGTTGGTGGATTGTTTTATGATTTGCCCGTAGGCTTTGAAGTGCGTACTGCGGAGTTAATTCCCGTGTTAAAAAATACGATTCGTGAAGTCCAACAAATCGTGGAAGGTAATAGTATTTTCATTAAGCGTACAGCCAATGTAGGTGTTTTACCCCTAAATCTAGCCATTAATGCAGGCTGCACAGGGCCGGTGTTACGCGGTTCAGGTTTGGCATTTGATTTACGGCGTGTGGACGGATATTCCGTTTATCCTGAATTGCAATTTGATATTCCTGTCGGGGCAGGTTTACACGGTCAAACGGGTGATTGCTGGGATAGAAATCATGTGCGCGTACTTGAATGCATTGAATCCATTCGAATTATTGAGCAATGTTTGGAAGCGCTAACTGGCGAATATAAGCGTACACCAGCGTTTAATCCGCAGGAATTTGTTCCGAAAAAAATACGACCAGCCGCACAAGATATTTATGTAAGGGCTGAAAATCCGAAAGGAGAACTCGGATTCTTTATTCGGGCCGATGGGAAATCAGACATTCCCGCCCGAGTGAAAGTGCGCGCCTGTTCATTTCACCACCTTTCCGTAATTCCAGATTTGGCCAAAGGGGCCTATTTGGCAGATTTAGTAGCCATCATCGGTTCCATGGATTTAGTCATGGGCGAAGTAGATAGATAATATGACACACGCATTTTTACCTGCCTTGGAGGCAGAGATTAGTCGCCAACAAATGGGTAAGGAGCCCAAAGAATTGTATGATCCAATTCATTACCTGATGCAATTGGGCGGGAAGCGCATTCGCCCCGTTCTTTGTTTGTTAAGCTATTCCTTATTTAAATCTGATTGGGAAAAAGTTGTTCCTTCTGCGCTATCCATTGAAATTTTCCACAATTTCACCCTGATGCACGACGATATTATGGACAAAGCACCTCTTCGTAGAGGCAAGCCAACCGTCCATGAAAAATGGAATGACAACATCGCAATTCTCTCGGGGGATGTCATGCTCGTCAATGCGTATCAATATCTGAATCAATGCGATCATCTAAGTTTAACTGCCTATCAGTATTTATTGACGCGTTTTAATCGGACAGCTGCGGAGGTTTGTGAGGGCCAACAAATGGACATGAATTTCGAGACGCGAACAGAAGTTAGCGTGGAAGAATATATTGAAATGATCCGATTAAAGACTTCGGTTTTAATCGGGTTATCCATGGAGATGGGGGCAATTTTGGCAGAAATGGATAGGCCAATTTCCCAGGCCTTGTACGCGATTGGAGAAGCAGTAGGATTAGGCTTTCAATTGAAAGATGATTTACTAGATGTTTATGGTGACCCTGAGAAATTTGGTAAGCAAGTGGGTGGAGATATACTAGCAAATAAAAAAACCTATTTGTTGATACGCGCTTTTGAAACTGCCAAAGGAGATCAATTAACTGAACTCACGAATTGGGTTACTAAGTCAAATCCAAATCCTCAAGATAAAGTGCGCGCGGTGACTCAACTGTACACGGATTTAGGTATTCGGGAAGAAACGGAGGCCAAAATCAATGCATATTTTGATCAAGCATTTGAAGCCGTTGAGTTACTAGCCATCGAACCGGATAAAAAATCTGCCTTAAGCAAGTTTATGGCCGGGTTGGTTGATCGGGAAGTTTAGTGTAGTTTTGTAGTCTTGTCAAAGCTTCCTTGCGGAGCTTTTTATGTTATGGATCAATCAATGTCAATTAGTTTATTAATCATGGGAATTACCGTGGCGATCTCCGTCTTAGCTATGCAAAAGTCTAGCTGGATGAGCGCAATGACCATGAATCCATATCGGATTTCCAAAAAGCATGAATATTGGCGTTTTATTACTTCCGGTTTTATCCATGCCGATTTTACCCATTTGTTTTTTAACCTGTTCTCGTTTTATTTTTTTGGGGGTCAATTAGAGTACATTTTTAACATGATATTTCCTGGATATGGGGTGGCCATGTTCGTGCCATTTTATTTATCGGCTATCGTTGCAGCCGATTTACCTACTTATTTCAAGCAGCAAAAAAATCCATATTTTAATTCTCTAGGAGCTTCAGGAGCAGTTTCGGCAGTCATTTTTGCCGGAATTTTATTCTTTCCTACCGAGAAGATTTATCTCTTTGGCCTCTTAGGTATTCCCGGATTTATCTATGCAGGATTGTTCAGTTGGTATTCGATCGAAATGGATAAGCGAGGACGCGATTATGTAAATCATTCAGCTCATTTATACGGAGCGCTATATGGTATTGTTTTCATGACACTGACTTATCCGCAAGTTTGGGTAACATTTGTTCAACAAATTAAAGCCATGCTATGATAAAACGGATCGCCATTTTAGGGTCGACAGGATCTATCGGAACGCAAGCATTAGCGGTTATTCAGCAGCATTCAGATGCCTTTGCGGTTTCTGTATTAACAGCGCAATCAAACGTGGATTTATTAGTCGAACAAGCCAAAAAATTTCATCCTAGTCACGTGGTGATTGGTGATGAGGCAAAATATGCCTTCGTCAAAAATGCACTTTCAGGAACAGATATTGAAGTTCTAGTAGGAGCAGAAGCATTGGAAGAGGTTGTTTGCTATGATCATGTCGATGTTGTTTTGACTGCTTTAGTAGGATATGTTGGTTTACTTCCTACCGTGAAGGCAATCAAAGCAGGTAAGCCAATAGCCTTAGCAAATAAAGAAACGTTGGTTGTTGCAGGGGCACTAATTATGCCATTAGCGCGTGAAATGGGCGTGCCTATTTTGCCCGTAGATTCGGAACATTCAGCCATTTTTCAATGTCTGATGGGGGAGTCGCATAATCCGATTGAAAAGGTAATATTGACTGCTTCTGGTGGTCCATTCCGAGGAAAGAAGCGTGGAGATTTAGAACAGGTGACGCGTGCGCAAGCATTGAAACACCCCAATTGGACCATGGGGGCGAAGATTACCATTGACTCTGCTAGTCTCATGAACAAGGGCTTGGAGGTGATAGAAGCTGCTTGGTTGTTTGATGTGCAAGCCTCCCAAATCGATGTGGTAGTACATCCACAATCCATAGTTCATTCGTTGGTTCAATTTGAGGATGGCTCGATCAAGGCGCAATTGGGATTACCCGATATGAAATTACCCATCCAATTTGCGTTGGGTTACCCCAATCGGATGCGTGCAGATTTTCCACGATTTGATTTTAAGGACTTTGCTTCCTTGACGTTTGAACAGCCGGATGTGGAAACATTTCGGAATTTAGGACTTGCCTTTCAAGCGTTAGAAAAAGGAGGAAATATGCCCTGTGTTTTAAATGCTGCCAATGAAGTGGCCGTTGATGCTTTCCTGAAAGATCAAATTGGATTTTTGCAGATGTCAGATTTGTTGGCAACTTGCATGGATCAGGGAACTTTTTTGCCCTCTCCAAGTTTAGAGGATTACATTAATACAGATAAAATTACACGAATAATGGCCCAGGAGTGGGTTACTAAATTAAAGCACTAGGTATGGAAGGTTTGATTATGGCAGGGCAGTTGATTTTAGGACTGTCGATTTTGGTAACATTACATGAATTTGGCCATTTTATTACGGCAAAATGGTTCAAAATGCGGGTAGAAAAATTTTATCTGTTTTTTGATTTTCTTTTTCCAATCCCAACGGTCTTAAATTTTGCTTTGTTTAAAAAGAAGGTTGGGGATACCGAATATGGTCTCGGTTGGTTTCCGCTGGGAGGATATGTCTCGATTGCTGGTATGATAGACGAAACTCAGGATGCGGCCAATTTAGCTAAAGAGCCTGAACCGTGGGAATTTCGCGCGAAACCAGCTTGGCAGCGATTGATTGTTATGTTGGGCGGTGTGATTATCAATGTCATTACAGGTGTGGTCATTTTTGTTTGTTTGACGTATTCAAATGGAAATAATTATATTTCAAAGGATGAATTAAATAAAAACGGGATTGTTGCGCTGGAGTTGGGCAAGGAAATTGGTCTTCAAACCGGCGATAGGATCGTGAAAGTAAACGGTGCGGATTTTAAGTCGCTTGCCGACTTGCGTACATCGGATGTGTTGTTGGGAGATAATTCTTCTTATACCGTCTTGCGGGGTGATCAGACACTTGAGGTTAAAATCCCATCTGATTTTATTGAGAAATTAAGTGATAAAAAAGCTGGATTCATTGAGCCAATATCTGCATTTAAAGTGGCAGCGGTTGCGGCACCTGAAGAGCCGTCCATGTTTGGTGGATCTGCAGGGGAGATGTTGCCGGCTTTTTCAGCGGGATTAAAAGAGGGGGATTACATTACCTCCGTTAATCAAACGCCGATTCATTTTTATCATGAAGCAAAGGATGCGATTTCGAAAGAGGCAGGAAAACCAATTCGCTTAGGTATTTTACGCCAAGGGAAAGCGGATACCTTAGAGATGGTTGTCGCTAAAACTGGTCAAATTGGATTTACACCTGAGTTGTTGCTCCAAATGAAACACGATGATTATAGTTTCGGAGAGGCCATGGGTATCGGAACGGGACGTGCTTTTTCTGTCATCTCGGATAATGTGCGTGGTTTTAAGAAAATTGCAACAGGCGATGTTTCTGCTTCGAAGGCGTTGAGCGGTCCCATTGGAATTGCACAGATGTTTGGCGGTGTTTGGGATTGGAATCGCTTTTGGATGTTGACAGGTTTATTATCCATGGCTTTGGCCTTCATGAATATCCTTCCTATCCCAGCATTAGACGGAGGCCATGCTATTTTCTTATTGTTTGAAATGGTTACGGGGAAACCAGCATCTGAAAAGGTATTAGAAAAGGCCCAACAAGTAGGAATGTTAATTTTGTTAGCCTTAATGGCTTATACATTTGGCAATGATATTTTTAAAGCATTTTTCTGATATTGAGAACTGTATTAATTCTTTTGATGATGATGACGACGCCCATTTTTGGGCGTTCGTTGCATCCATTCCATTCTAGTGTGGGTGATTGCATCTATAATGCAAAAGATAAAATATGGGAAATCAGCATTCGGCTTTTTGAAGATGATTTAACTTTAGGTATGAGTCAATTTACCGGATCCCCATTTTCATTTCAAAAAAACCCGCAAGTCGATCCTATTTTAGAGAAATACGTCCGAAATTATTTTGGCATTCAGGTTAATCAAAAAAGAACTACCCCTTACCGATGGATTGGCTGGGAGCCAGTTGACGATATGATCTGGGTTTATCTCGAAATTCCATCTGACCAAGAACTATCCGGTGTTTTTATTAAAAATAGCTTGTTGGCCGACTCATTCCCTGATCAAACAAATCTATTACAAGTAGTACGAAATGCCCAAAAACGAAGTTATTTGTTCCGTAAAAACGAATGGGTTCAACGGCTTGAATAGGTGAATGTCTGCCAAATGGTCATGTGGCATGAAAATTGATAATTAGAGTCCCACTTCGGGAATTAAATCGACGGGGAATTTATAAATAGTGTGTATGAATAATTCAAACGACCTTTTTAAGCATTTGCGCGTATCAGACATGTCTGATTTTGAGAATATAGAATTGATTCCGATCGGATCAGAGGGGATGGGGCAGGATGACAAAATGGGCGTTTTGTCAGAGGAATTACCGATACTTCCCATTCGCAACATTGTTTTGTTTCCAGGGATGGTGATTCCGATTACGGTAAGCCGACAAAAATCTGTGCGTTTAGTTAAGAAAGCTTATAAAGGAGATCGGACCATCGGAGTTTTAGTGCAAGCAAATAATTCCAAGGAAGAACCTCAGCCAGATGATTTATACAAAATTGGAACGGTGGGTCACATCATTAAAATGTTTGTTTTGCCAGGTGGAAATACGACTATTATTGTCCAAGGTCGCAAGCGTTTTGAGGTAAAAAATTACATTAAAACTGAGCCTAATTTAATTGCCAAAGTAGCCTATATTGAAGATACTTTTCCCAAAAAATTAAACAAGGAAAACAAAGCCTTGATATCAACTTTAAAGGAAAATGCAACTAAGATCTTAAACCTTAACCCTGAGATTCCGCGTGAAGCTCAAATTGCGCTCGACAATATTGAGTCCAATTCGTATTTGGTACATTTCCTCTCCTCTAATATTAATGCTGAGTTAATTGAAAAGCAGGCTCTTCTGGAAACATTAGATGGGATAGGCCAAGCGACAAGGTTACTGGGTCACATGCTTACGGACATTCAGTTACTTGAATTAAAGCGGGAAATTCAGAGCAAGGCTTCAAGTGATATTGATCAGCAACAGCGGGATTATTACATACGCCAACAAATCAAGGTATTACAGGAAGAGTTAGGTGTAGAAAGTCCGGAGCAAGAACTGGATGGATTGCGGGCGAAGGCAGCTAAGAAAAAGTGGACAAAAGAGGTCAATGATTTCTTTCATAAGGAACTTGCCAAATTGCAGCGTACCAATTCCATGTCCCCAGAATACCCCATGCTCATGAATTATGTGGAGCTTTTGGTAGACTTGCCTTGGTCAGAATATTCGAAAGATAATTTTGATTTGATTAAAGCAAAAAAGGTATTGGATGCGGATCATTTTGGCTTAGAAAAAGTTAAAGAGCGTATTATTGAATACTTGGCAGTTTTGAAAATGAAGGGTGATATGAAAGCCCCCATTTTGTGCCTTTATGGCCCTCCAGGTGTGGGTAAGACTTCCTTGGTTCGTTCAGTTGCCAAAGCACTTGGACGCAAATATGTCCGCATGGCTTTAGGTGGTTTGCATGATGAATCTGAAATACGTGGACATCGTAAGACGTACATTGGTGCGATGCCAGGAAAAGTGATTCAAAACATTAAAAAGGCGGGATCTTCTAATCCAGTTTTTATTTTGGATGAGATTGACAAGGTAGGTGGAGATCATCGCGGTGATCCCCAATCTGCTCTTTTAGAGGTGCTGGATCCGGAACAAAACAATAGCTTTTTAGACAATTACTTAGAGGTTGAATATGATTTGTCGCGTGTGATGTTCATTGCAACTGCGAATAATTTAGATACGATTCATCCGGCTTTACGTGATCGGATGGAAATCATTGAGGTGAGTGGATATACGATAGAGGAGAAGGTGCAGATTGCGAAAAAGCATTTGATTCCAAAGCAAAAGCTGGAGCATGGTTTAGAGAAAGCTAGTTTTAGTTTTTCGGATCAGGCTATTCAAAAAATTATTGAGGGGTACACACGCGAGTCCGGTGTTCGTAAATTGGAGCAAGTGATCGGCCGAGTTGTGCGTAAAATCACAAAATCAATTGCCGTTGGAGAATCGTATCCTGCCAAAGTTGTACCGGCTGATATCGTACGGATGTTAGGTCAAGAGGTATTTGAAAATGATTCATACGAGAATAATGAGTATGCTGGTGTTGTTACTGGATTAGCTTGGACGCCTGTTGGTGGTGATATTTTGTTTATCGAAACGCTTCTAAATAAAGGCAAAGGTCAGTTGACATTATCGGGCCAGCTAGGTGATGTAATGAAGGAGTCGGCAGTTGCCGCCTTAAGTTTCTTGAAGGCGCATGCGGATGATTATGAAATTGATTACCGAATCTTTGATCAATATAATTTACACATTCACGTACCTGCAGGTGCGGTTCCTAAAGATGGTCCTTCGGCAGGAATAACGATGCTGACTGCTATTGCTTCGGCATTAACACAGCGTCGTGTTAAATCGAATTTGGCCATGACGGGTGAAATTACGTTACGTGGAAAAGTATTACCTGTGGGTGGTATTAAGGAGAAGATATTGGCTGCTAAGCGCGCTGGAATTAAGGAGATCATTATGTGTGTAAAGAACCGCAAGGATGTGGAGGAGATTGAGCCTCATTACATTTCGGATCTTCGGTTCCATTATGTGGAACATGCGACGGAGGTTTTATCTCTTGCACTTTTAGCTGAGCAGGTGAAAAAGCCTGTTAAATTCGTTTTTCAGGAGGAAGCTAAGCCAACGGTGTCTGCTGAGGTATAATTAATCTGACCAGCTTCTAAGCAAAATTGAATGACTTTAGCTGCCTCTGTTCGCGTGAGTGGGCGGAGGCAGTTAGTCAAATCCTCTAGGGTCATCGGCCCATTTTTCAGGTAATTGAGAATTAATTTTTGTTCTGCTTCCATCCCTTCTGGGTATGCGCGACCATTTTGTTCTTTTTTACGTTGAATACATATATCGCACACGCCACAATTGATTAGTAATTGCTCGCCAAAATACGCGCTTATCTTACGTGTCCGACAGGTTTTTTGATCACGAACGTAGGATTCAACGGCATCGATTTTTGATTTACTGCGCTCTTTTTTTTGTAGGTACTCGGACCAGGAAATAGGCAGATTATCGATGTTTGCGCGTGGTGTGAGTAAGGTGAGTTTGGGTAACCCATTTTGTTTTTCGTATTCGATGATTTCGAATTTGGCCAATAGGTTTAAGTAGCGTTCGATTTCCTCGACAGGAACTTTTAGTTGGATACTAAGTGAAGCTTCTGAAATAGATACGAATTGCGTGTATAAATTCCCGCCAAACTGCCTCAATAAAAACTTCAAGAAGGATTCAAATTTTTCATTTCGAATTTGGAAGTCATAAAGTTCGGTCGCGTTTACGTGGATCTTGATTTTTGATGGGTTTTGAAAAGCATCACTCATGAGGAATAGACCTTCAGATTCAAGTGTTTTTAGCGCATAAAACGTCTCCGACGTTGGTAACTGGAATCTTCGGGCCATTTCAGTCCAGTCAAAATCATAGGTGCTTAGTTCGCCACTACCGGCTGCGATTTGCAAAAAGTTGCTCATTGCTTGGTAGGTTTTACGAAGAACTTCGGCGCTTGGAAAAGATTTTTCCCAGTTTTTCTGCAGCTCAATAAGATCATTTTCCTCCACCATGGCCACGGCATAGGCTTTTTGCTCATCTCTTCCTGCCCGACCAGCTTCTTGATAATAGGCCTCTATTGAATCTGGCAGATCCACATGCACGACCAAGCGAACATCTGATTTATCGATCCCCATCCCAAAGGCATTGGTTGCCACGATGCATTGAATTTGATTCGTGATCCATGCTTTTTGTCGGCTGGTTCGTTGGTCTGGACTCAAGCCAGCATGGTAGTAATCCGCTTTCATCCCTTGTTTTTGCAGGTAAGCGACGATTTCCTGTGTTTTTCGTCGGTTACGCGCATAGACGATGGAAGAGCCGCCCACTTTCTTTAGCATTTTGAATAGTTGGGGTTCTTTGTCCTCAACCCATAAACAGGAGTAGGATAAGTTGGGCCTGTGAAAGCTTTTTTGAAATACTTTGGGGTTTTTGAGGTGTAATTTATCCAGTATGTCTTGTTGGACTTCTTGATTAGCCGAGGCCGTCAAGGCAATACAAGGGGTAGATTCTGGGAGTAATTGTTTGAAATTGATAATCTCTAAATAGGCTGGCCGGAAGTCGTACCCCCATTGTGAGATGCAATGTGCTTCATCGATTACGAGCAGATTGATTTGCATTTGTTTGGCACGGGCTATAAACAAGTCTGTTTTAAGGCGTTCAGGGGAAACGTATAGAAACTTGATTGCTCCGTAAATGCAATTGTCTAGTAGGATATCAATTTGCCGATTTGACATACCTGAAAAAACAGCAACGGCCGGAATGCCTCGTTGGGTCAATTGATCTACTTGATCTTGCATTAAGGCAATTAAGGGCGAAATAACGATGCAAATCCCATCTTGTGCCATGGCGGGCACTTGAAAACAAATTGATTTTCCTCCACCGGTAGGAAGTAGGGCAAGGGTATCTTGTTGCTTAAGTACGGATTCGATAATCTCCTGTTGGAGTGGTCGAAAGGTGCTATGGCCCCAATAGTTTGCTAATATGTGCTGAATATCTGCCATTTGTTCGTTCAAAAATACCAAAAAAAGTGTGTATCGAGACCGCTTGATTTTATTTTAAAAATAAACTGAAGAAATATGCGGTAGAATTTATGCCAAAGCTTATTTTTATAATCGATATAAATAAATGTAGCATGTTGAATGAGCAGGATTTAGGCCAATTGAGGGTAAGGGGGATCAGTGAGGAGGAAATAGGCCAACAAGTTGGATATTTTGTAAATGGGTTTCCATGGATGGCTTTAGAGAAGTCGGCAACGGTGGGTGATGGCATAATTCGCTTTTCCGAGGTGGAATTAGCTGATTTTGTCAGTTTGTTTGAACAAGAGAGTTCCGCGCTTTCGATGTTAAAAATGGTACCAGCATCGGGTGCTGCGACGCGTATGTTCAAGTCATTATTTGAGCATTTGACGTCAGGCGAGTCCAATAAGGAATCTCGTTTGTTTTTTGAGCAAATTCAGAATTTTGCATTTTATTCAGCCTTGGAAAAATTGATTGCCTCGAGTGATGGCGAAACGGAGGTTTTAACACGTTTATTGGCTTCCCAAGGGCTTGAATATGGAGTTTTACCCAAAGGTTTATTGGAATTTCATGCCTATGGATCGGGTGCGCGAACGCCTTTTGAGGAGCACTTAGTGGAGGCGGCATTGTATGCATCAAATGGGGAGTTGGCACGTTTACACTTTACCGTTTCCCCGGAACATCGTTCTCGTTTTGAGGCCTTGGCGGCCCGTTTGATACCGGTTTGGGAGGCACATTTTGGTATTCGATATGAGTTGAGTTTTTCGGAACAAAAGCCAAGTACGGATACGGTTGCGGTGAATATGGATAATTCCTTGTTTCGTGAGTCGGATGGATCGCTATTATTTCGTCCAGCGGGACATGGGGCTTTATTGGAGAATTTAAATGATTTGCAAGCGGATGTGATTTTTATTAAGAATATTGATAATGTCGTTCCTGATGCGCTCAAAGATTCGACGATTTTATATAAGAAGGCATTGGGTGGATTATTGGTCTCCATATTAGCTAAAACAGAATCGTTTGGGAGTCAGTTGCGTGCGAATCCTTCGGAAGAATTAATTTCGGAGGCGCTTGTTTTTATGGGGACTTATTTGGGCTATGTGCCATCTCCTGATTTTGAACAGTTGTTTTTGGCGGATCAAGTTGATTTGCTTTTGTCTGTTTTAGCTCGGCCTACGCGTGTTTGTGGTGTTGTAAAGAATACGGGAGAGCCGGGTGGCGGTCCTTTTTGGTGCCCGGATGAAATGGGAAATTTATCCTTACAATTGGTTGAATCTGCTCAAGTAGATATGAATAATCTAGGCCAAAAAGAACTGTTTGCTGGATCGACGCATTTTAATCCGGTAGATTTGGTTTGCGCGCCGCGTGGCTTAGATTTATTGGCATTTCGTGATATGGCTACTGGATTTATAACGGAGAAAACCAAAGATGGTCGCGGATTGAAGGCGCAAGAATTGCCAGGTTTGTGGAATGGTGCGATGGCCTACTGGAATACGGTGTTTGTGGAGGTTCCGTTGGAAACATTTAATCCGGTGAAAACGGTTACTGATTTGTTGCGACCTGCGCACCAAAACAGGGTATAGTTTTTGAGTTTGTAAAAAAACACCTAATTTTGCACCTCTTCCAGCAGATTGTTTTGGAAGTATATAAATGCTTGATTACAGAAACCTTGTCCGGTATCCAGGCAAGGTTTTTTTATAATCAGTAACTTGATTTTAATTATCAAGTAATTTTTAATTAAAATGAGCTTTTAAACGTAATATTAAAAAAGAAGAGAGGGTCAAGCTCTACGCTGCCGGTGGTCAAAGACCACGGCAGCGTAGCAGTTGGCCAGTTTTATTTCCCGCTGCCGGGGTCTTCGACCCCGGCAGCGGGAAGCGGCACCCTGTCAACCTAACAAATGTAATATGGCTTTAGAACAAACATGGCGGTGGTTTGGACAGAATGATCCCGTTAAATTATTTGATGTGCGCCAAGCAGGGGCAACAGGTATTGTGAGTGCATTGCATCAAATTCCCAATGGACAGATTTGGGAATTGAAAGATATTTTGGAGCGAAAAGCGATCATTGAAGCCGCGGGATTAACGTGGTCTGTGATTGAAAGTATCCCCGTGCATGAGGATATCAAAACTCGTTCAGGTAACTACCAGCAATATATTGAAAACTACAAGACATCGATCAGGAATGTTGGCAAAGCAGGTTTAGACCTCGTTTGCTATAATTTCATGCCCATTTTGGATTGGACTCGGACCGATTTAGATTTCCGTTTCCCGGATGGAAGTACGGGCTTGCGTTTTGATGCAGCAGAATTTTGTGCCTTCGAATTGTTCTTATTAAGGCGCCCCGGAGCAGAGCAACATTATACATCGGAGCAAATCACCCGCGCTGAAAAATGGTTAGCGTCAGCTACACAAGAACAGCAAGATAAATTAATTCGTAATATCATCGCCGGCCTTCCGGGTTCTGAAGAAAGCTTTACATTGAAGTCTTTCCAAGAAGCCTTAGATACCTATGCAAACGTAGGAGAGAAGGAATTGCGCGCGAATCTCTATGATTTCATTCGGGAAATTACGCCAGCTGCAGAGGAGGCTGGGGTGATGTTGTCGATTCACCCAGATGATCCACCCTATCCGATTTTGGGATTGCCACGTGTAGTGAGTACCGAAAGTGATGCGGTACAATTGCTGCATGCGTACGAAAGTAATGCCAATGGCTTGTGTTTTTGCACAGGAAGTTATGGCGTCAGAAAAGACAACGATTTAGTGGGGATGGTTGAGCGATTAGGACATCGTTTTAATTTTATTCATTTGCGTGCGACGCGAAGTGATGAATTTGGCAATTTTCATGAGGCAGACCATTTGGATGGGGATGTGGATATGTTTGGGGTGATGAAGGGTTTGATCAAGGAGCAGGACAAACGTATCGCTGAAGGGAGAAAAGATTGTCGACTACCATTCCGGCCAGATCATGGACACCGCATGTTGGATGATTTGCAAGCGACCAAAAAGACGAATCCAGGCTACACGGCGATTGGCCGACTGCGTGGTTTGGCCGAATTGCGTGGATTAGAAATGGGGATACGCGGTTTTTTGAAATAATTTTCTACAATCCCGTTTTGTTTTCTATTACTAATTGTTAACTTTGCACCCCCATAAGTGTGGGATAACTCCATCTAATTGAGTTTAAACGCATGAGAGGGATTAAATGATTTTATACTTAAACAGGTAATTACGCTAAAATGCCAACTATTCAGCAATTAGTGCGCAAGGGACGTGAGCAAATGACTTGGAAATCTAAGTCACCTGCTTTGGATTCTTGTCCACAAAGAAGAGGGGTTTGTACTCGTGTATACACGACGACTCCAAAGAAACCAAACTCAGCGATGCGTAAAGTAGCGCGTGTACGTTTGACAAACCAAAAAGAGGTGAATGCCTACATTCCAGGTGAGGGTCACAACTTGCAAGAGCACTCGATCGTATTGATTCGTGGTGGTCGTGTAAAAGACTTACCGGGTGTGCGTTATCACATTATTCGTGGAGCA